>JBKBNR010000229.1:0-4996 GCA_046295315.1 Hyphomicrobiaceae bacterium | reverse complement strand
GCATTCTCGTCTACCTCACGTCGCCGGCATACATCTCGCTGCTTTGGACCAAGACCACCGGTCAGTTCATGCTGCTCATCTCGGCGTTCTGGATGTTCTGCGGCATCATGGTGATGCGCAAGATGATCAACTTCAAGTTCTGAAACTGGGCTCAGGCGCGAGCGCAACAGAGCGAAAATCGAGGCACTTGCGATGATGGATATCGTCCAGTTTATCGTCCGGCCAGAGTTCCTGGCGACGTTCTTCGCGTCCGTTGCCGCGTTCGCTACGGTGCTGACGCTGACCCTGCCGCTGCTCACTCGCGATCGCATGAGCCAGCGCATGAAGGTGATGGCCGTCGAACGCGACAAGATGCGTGCGGCGCGGCTGGCCGAGATGTCGGCCAAGGACGGCAAGGGCGGCAAGCTGCGCCAGGCGCCGAAGGGCTTCATGCAGAAGGTTGTGGATCAGCTCGATCTCAGAGCGCGTTTCGACAACGAGGAAGCACGCAACAAGCTGAAGATGGCGGGCATGCGCGGCCAGGCGCATCTCGTCGCCTACATGTTCTTCCGTGTGGCACTGCCGCCGATCGCGTTTCTCGTCGCGCTGTTCTATCTGTTCGTCGTCGCCAAGCTGACGTATCCGCCGGCGGTGAAGGTGCTCATCGCCATCGGCATCGGCGTGTTCGGCTATTATCTTCCGAACGTGTTTCTGGAGAACAAGATCCAGAAGCGTCAGCTGTCGATCCGTCAGGCTTTCCCGGACTCGCTCGACATGCTGCTGATCTGCGTACAGTCGGGCATGTCGGTCGAAGCGGCATTCGCCAAGGTTGCCAAGGAGGCGGCCAGCCAGTCGATCGAACTCGCCGAGGAACTTTCGCTGACGACGGCGGAACTGTCGTACCTGCAGGATCGGCGTGTCGCCTACGACAATCTCGGCAAGCGAACCGGAATCCCCGGTGTCAAGGCGGTGGCGACGGCACTCATTCAGGCGGAGCGCTACGGTACGCCTGTCGGCACGGCGCTGCGCGTCATGGCCAAGGAGAACCGCGATATGCGGATGTCGGAAGCAGAAAAGAAGGCCGCCGCCCTGCCGCCGAAGCTGACCGTGCCGATGATCATCTTCTTCCTGCCGGTTCTGTTCATCGTCATCATGGGCCCGGCCGTCATTCAAACCGTCGGTCTCGAATAGGCCGGTCGGCGCTCGATCGCGCAACCGGATGTGAAAACGGGAAGCCTTGCGGGCTTCCCGTTTTTGCCGTGATGTCAGCCGAGCAGATGGCGCATCAGCGCGCGCAGCTCAGCGGGGCGGATCGGCTTGCACAGCACCTCGCAACCGCCGAGCGCGGCTTGCGCGGCAACATCGGCGGAATGATCGGCGGTGATGACCACGGCCGGAACGGTGGCGCCGAATGCGTCGCGTACCCGCCGCACCGCCTCGGTTCCCAATATCCCGTGGTCGAGATGGTAGTCCGCCAGCACGATGGCCGGACGGAAGACGCCCTCGGCGATCAAGGCATCGATGTCGTCGAGGTCCTGTGCCACGCGCACGTCGCACATCCATTTTCCCAGCAGCGCCTGCATCGCCGTCAGCACATGGGGATCGTTGTCGATCACCAGCACGCGGGACGCGCCGAGGCCGATGGCCGACAACGCCGGTGGCGTCGGCGCGGCGGGTTGGCGCGGCGCTTCGGGCAACGCGGTGGCCGGGCACGTCACGGCGAAACGGGTGCCATGGTCGATGCGCGAACACAGATCCAGCGGATGTTCCAGCGTCTGCGACATGCGCGAGACGATCGAGAGCCCGAGACCGAAGCCGCCGCGATTGGCATTCGCCGACGACGAGCCGCGCTGGAACTCCTCGAAGATACGCTCGCGTTCGGCCTCCGCAATGCCGGGGCCGCTGTCCCAAACTTCGAGGCGAATGTCGGCGCCGCGCCTGCGGGCCGCCACGAGAATGCCACCGCGCTTGGTGTAGTGCAGGGCATTGGCCAGCAGGTTCTGCAGGATGCGCCGTATCATCAGCGGATCTGAAAGGATCGCCACGTCGCCGGCATGGCAACTGAGCTTCAGTCCCTTGGCGTCGACGAGCGGCTTCAGGTCCACGGTCAGCGAATTGAGTAGCGGCCTGACCGCGATCGGCTGGATGTTCGGCCGCACGATGCCAGCCTCCAGCTTCGAAATGTCGAGCATCGTGCGCAGCAGATCCTCGATCGACGACAGCGCGTGATCGACCTGCGCGGCGAGTTGACGGTGCTCCTCGGTGCCGACGCCGTCGATCAGAGCCGATATGGACAAGCGCGCGGCGTGCAGCGGTTGCAGGACATCGTGGCTGACGGCGGTGAAGAAGCGCGTCTTGACCTTGCTCGCCCGCTCGGAAGCATCACGCGCCGCGGTCAACTCGACGTTGAGGCTCTCGAGATGGTCGAGTGCCGATTTGAGTTCGTCGGTGCGGGCGCGCACCTGCGTTTCCAGGCCGATCGCGGTCTGAAAAATCGAGTAGGCGTTGGCCTGCTGGTCGAGAGAGCGCTCGACGCGGTTCATCAGCGCAAGGTTGATTTTCTCCAGCTTGGCGATGCGCCGCTCGAGCGCCTCGTGGCCGATCGGCTGGGATGGCCAGTCGTGCTCGCCCATGTCGCCGGGCCTCAAGCCGCGGAGCGCGCTGCGGCCGAGCCGAACGCGATGCCGGTGAGGGTCTGATTGAGGTGCATGGCGTTGAACTGCTCGCCGTAGGTGTGAAAGCCGACGATACGGTAGCGCCGATAGATGTCGGCCAGTTGATGGCGGATCTGGCGGTTCTCGGCATCCAGTTTGCGCAGGATGCAATCGAAGCCGATGACGAGGTCGATCCCGCCGAGGGCCTCTTCGACGCCCTGCAGCGTGCGCACGGTGGCGAGTGTCATCTCCTGTGGGTTGGCGACGGTGAACACGAGGCCCTCGTCGATGGCGCAGAAGAACGACAGGCTGCCGTCGGGGTTCATGTTGCGGATCGAGCGGCAGTAATAGTCGCCGCCGACGCGGACCACGAGCGGGTACGATGCGAAGCTGAAGGGCCCGAGGTCGTCCGGCAACAGGCCGATGGCATTGGCATATTCCTGCGCCGCCGGCTCCGCGTTCAACTCGTGCACGATGCGGCGCTCGGTGTCCGCGGAGGTGACGACCAGCTTCGCACCGGTCGGCTCGAAGTTCTGCGATTTGAAAACGCGGAACCGGAAGTCGCTCTCGACCATGATGAGCAGCGCCGCGCGCTGCATGGGTTGGCCGTTGTGGATCAGTGACGTTTCGCGGAAGGCGAGGTCGTCGCCCGCCGATCCGCCGATCAACTGCACGTCGTCCATGGCCCAGTGCACCGCCGCGATCAGCGCTTCCTCGGCGTTCGACAGGCCATCGACCAGCATCAGGCCGAACACCCGTTCGCGCAGCGGCTGCCGGCAGGTTCCGAACTTGGCCTTCAGCCGCCGCGCCAGTTCGCTCGCCCGCTCGACGTCGGTGTGGTCGACGGAGGAAATCACCTCGGTCAGGACGCGGAAGCCCTGATGGGGAAACGCAAGGACGACGATCCCGCCCTGCATCATGCCGACGGGCGTGATCTCGCCGGATGTCGAACAGCCGCTGATCTCGGTGCCGGGATAGGCGCGACGCAGAAGTTCGGCGACCAGCTTGACGTGATGGGCCGGGGAATAAAAGGCGATGACATGCTGGAACGGACCGCGTCCGAGCGCGTCGACGATCTCCGCAACAGCCGCAGCGGTGCCTGGCAGCGCGCTGGCCGCCGTGGCGATACCGCATGAGCCGACAGACGGCACTGCAGTCAATTGAGTTCCCTCCCGAGGTCCGTCGTTTCAATGACGCCGGATGACTTTTCGGCAAGGGTGCCACATGCGAGAGCGGGCCGCAATCTCAGCGGCTTCTGCACCGTCGCGGCGAGCGGCGGCAAGGGGGGTGACCCGGGGCAAGGTGCCGATCAGCCGAAGATCAGCGGGTCGGTGGGCTTCAGCGGCCGCTCGAACCGCAAGCCCGCGTTGCCGTCGTCCTGCCAGGCGATCTTGCCCCGCAGCACCCGCCCGCACGACAATTCGATCAGCGCGGTATCGCTCGGCGGTAGCGGCGGGACGTTGGCAAGGCCGATACCGCCGACTGAGACGTCACGGGCGTAGACCAGCACGGTGGTGTTGGCGATCCGCAGATGCGCCGTCTGCAGGAGCGACCGGCGCGGCGTCCGCCGCCGTTCGGCCATGACGGGAAGCACGATGCGACCGTCCGTGTCGAGAAGTGCCGGACGCCCCGCGATCGCGTGGTCGAGGGCCAGTGTGAGGGTGGCGACATTCTGCTGGTAGGTTTCGGGCAGGATGTAGGTCGCTTCCTCGGTCAGCGCCTGCACCGCGATCGAGGCGTGGCGGGCCGCGAGGCGCCATCCGCGCGTCAACGGGACGAGGTGGACGGCGCCGGCGCGGTCGAGTCCGATGGAGGTCGCTTCGCGCTCGAACGCCAGCATGCGCGAACGCGATTGCTGGAATAGCGAGTAGAAGACCGCGATCGACTGCAGGGTCACCTCGGTCAGTTGTTCCTCCAGGATGCGGTTCGGCCAGTCCTCGAGGCGAGCGGGAAAGTTCGCCACCAGACCGTGCGCATCGCTCAGCGCCTTCGGAGCTTGCGGGGTAGTCGCCACGTTCATTGCGGTGCAGGCTGCCGCCGTCAGCAGCGCAGCCGTGTGGACTTCCTGCACGAGCGCCCGCAACAGCAGCGCTTCCGCGTCGAGGCCGGGCTCGGCCACGCTGCTGACGGCTTCATGAGCCCCGTCGTTACGGGGGAGCCGAGACAAATCCCGAATGAGGTCGAGCATGATGCTGATCCTGACCCTGCGTGAGGATATCGGACGCCGTCATGGCGACCGAACGGCCCGCCAACAGTACGCGGGGCAAGCGCGTCGCTGGAAGCTCGAGGTCGACACTCGTGTCGTGATCGCGAAATTCGTCTCATTCTGCCGCACACTCCGAACGAATTTCGCGATCTGAACG
>JBKBNR010000228.1:0-5027 GCA_046295315.1 Hyphomicrobiaceae bacterium | reverse complement strand
CCTTCCGTGACGAAGATCGTCCGGGCGACGAGCACGCCGGCGTTGCCGACGATCATGCGGCCCGGCTCCAGCACCAGATCGAGGCCGAGATCGCCCAGTTCTTCGCGTACAACGGCGGCATAGTCCGTCGGCGACGGCGGTATGTCGCCTTGGCCGCGATACGGAACACCGAGCCCGCCGCCGATATCCAGATGCGCGAGCGCGTGGCCATCGTCGCGCAAGGCCAGCGCCAGTTCGCGCATCAGCCGGAAGGCGTCGCGGAACGGCTTCAGATCGGTGATCTGGCTGCCGATGTGCATGTGGATGCCGCAGGCATCGATGCCCGGCAGTCGGCGCGCCACCGCGTAGAGCGCCCGCGCGTCGCCATAGGGGATGCCGAACTTGTTCTCCGACTTGCCGGTCGAGATTTTCGCATGCGTCCTGGCGTCGACATCCGGGTTGACGCGCAAGGCCACGCGCGCCGTGCGGCCCATCTGCGATGCGACGGCACTCAGCGCGCGCAGCTCCGGCTCGCTCTCGACGTTGAACCCTTTGATACCTTCGCCGAGCGCATACGCCATCTCGTCGCGCGTCTTGCCGACGCCGGCGAAGATGATTTTCGACGCCGGTACGCCCGCCGCCCGCGCGCGGCGCAACTCGCCCTCCGACACCACGTCCATGCCGGAGCCGAGCCGCGCCATCGTCGCCAGCACCGCCTGGTTGGAGTTGGCCTTGACGGCGAAGCAGATCAGCGCCCGCTGGCCGGCAAATGCCTCAGACAGCACGGCGTAATGCCGCTTCAGCGTCGCCGTCGAATAACAGTAGAACGGCGTGCCGACATCGCGGGCCAACTGTGCCAGCGAGACCTGCTCGGCGTGCAGGGTGGCGTTGATGTAGTGGAAATGGTGCATGGGCGGGCTCGCGCGGGCCGGTGCGTCGGCCGGTTCTGGGTTGCCCCGGCTAACGCAAGTCGCGGCGCAATGCGAGCGAAATCAGCGGATCAGACCGTCGAGTATGAAACCGCGATGTGGCTTCGGACCGGCCGCTGAATTGCCGCCCGCGTCGGCCGCTTCCGGCGATGTGGCCGTACCTTCGGCCTTGGCCTCGGCTGGCGCCTCCAGCGACCCGCGCACGCCGCAGCCTGCCAGCAGGAGTGGCAGGATCGCGATCAGCGCCACGCGCTGCGCCAGCTTCGACTTCGAGCAACTCGACATGGTCATCCCAACGGCCGGCGGACTGCCGCCACCCCCACGACCGCTACTTAGCCCGTCTGATGGGTTTTTTCCAACCGTTGCCGCCAGCCGGCTGCCATTTTGGCGACGTTCTGTGGCGCAGTTCCCCCATAGCTGGTGCGGCTCGACACGGAACTTTCGACGCTGAGCACCGAAAATACGTCGCTCGTGATGCGCTTTTCGACGGCCTGCATGGCCTCCAGCGGCAGATCGGGCAGGTCCACCCCGCGCCGCTCGGCTTCCTTGACGATCGAGCCGGTGACGTGGTGGGCATCGCGGAACGGCATTTTCAAAGTCCGCACCAGCCAGTCGGCAAGGTCGGTGGCGGTGGAATAGCCGCTGCCGGCCGCCGCGCGCATCCGCTCCGGCACCGGCTCCAGATCGTCGATCATGCCGGTCATGGCGGCGACGGCGACGCGGAAGTTCTTGAGCGCGTCGAACGTCTGCTCCTTGTCCTCCTGCATGTCCTTGGAATAGGCGAGCGGCAGGCCCTTCATCACCATCAGCAGGCCTTGGAACGCTGCGGCGATACGCGCCACCTTGGCGCGGCACAGCTCCGCCGCATCCGGGTTGCGCTTCTGCGGCATGATGGAGGAGCCCGTCGTCCAGCGGTCCGAGAGCCGGACGAAGCCGAACTGCGGCGTCATCCAGATGACGATCTCCTCCGCCAGCCGCGACAGGTGCATGGCCGAGATCGACGCGGCGGCCAGCGTTTCGAGCGCGAAATCACGGTCCGAGACGGCGTCGAGCGAATTGGCGGTCGGCCGGTCGAAACCGAGCGCGGCCGCGGTCGCCTCGCGGTCGAGCGGGAAACTCGTACCAGCCAGCGCCGCCGAACCGATCGGGCTTTCATTCAGCCGCCGCCGGGCATCCTCGAAGCGGCCGACATCGCGCGCCAGCATCTCGACGTAAGCGAGCAGATGATGCCCGAACGTCACCGGCTGCGCGGGTTGCAGATGCGTGAATCCTGGCATGACGACGCCGGCATGCACCTCTGCCTTGCGAACGAGCGCCAGTTGTAGCGCTCGCAACCCCGGCAATACCGCGGCATCGAGGAAATCGCGGATGTAGAGGCGGAAATCGAGCGCCACCTGGTCATTTCGCGAGCGTGCAGTATGCACGCGCCCCGCCGGCTCGCCGATGATCTCCTTGAGACGGCTCTCGATGTTCAGATGGATGTCCTCGAGCTGCGTCTTGAAGACGAAGCGCCCCTCCGCCAACTCGCTCTCGATGATCTCCAGACCGCGCACGATCTCGGCCGCGTCGGCCTCGGTGATGATGCCCTGTCGCGCCAGCACGATGGCGTGCGCCTTCGAGCCGCGGATGTCCTGCGCCGCCATGGCCTTGTCGAAGCCGATCGAGGCATTTATCTCGACCATCAGGTCGGCGGGTGACATGGCGAACCGGCCACCCCACATCTTGTTGGCGCCGCCAGTCTCTGGCGCGCCTGCCGCAGCGGCTCGGCCGTCGTTGCTCTTGGTCACGGATCAGTTCTCCTGGCTCTGCCGCCGCCGACGACAATCGACGACAACGAGAAGGCACGACATGCGCAACATGATGATCTTGGCGGGCCTCGCCGCCGCCGTCGCGGTGCTCGGCGCGATATATGGCAAGCAGGACATCGCTGACAACTTGGTTCCACTGTCGAAACCGTCCGAGCCCGCCACCAGCGCCGCACCAGCGCCGAAATCGGAGCGCGCCAACACCGGCAAGATGGCGGCGTTCGTCTACAGGTCGTCGCTGGAGCCGGTGCCGGAGTTTCCGTTCTTCGACGCTGAAAAAGCAACCCGAACCATCGCCGACAAGAAGGGCAAGGTGGTGCTTCTGAACCTGTGGGCGACGTGGTGCGGGCCGTGCCGCGAGGAAATGCCGTCGCTCGACAGGCTGCAGAAGGCGATGGGCTCGGACCAATTCGAGGTGGTAGCGGTTTCAGTCGACAAGAACGGCTTCGAGTCGGCGAAAAAGTTCCTCGACGCCATCGGCGTGACGTCACTCGCCTATTACATCGATCCGACGGGCCGCGCCGCCTCGCAGGTGAAGGCCATCGGCATGCCGGCGACACTTCTGATAGATCGCGAGGGCCGCGAAGTCGGCCGCCTGATGGGCCCCGCCGAATGGGACAGCGCCGACGCCAAGCGCCTCATCGAGGCAGCGTTGCGATAGGGGTTTTTACGGCTCCAAACCAGCTCATGGGTGGATCGATCTAATTGCAATGAAATTTTAACGCTCGTTTAATTTGCAGCATTTTGTGAATCGATCTGGAAAGATTCTGTTTACACACGAGCGGTAGCGTGTCCACCTGACCTCAGGGAATTCATGTGATGCAGTTGAAAAACGCTACACCGATACTTCGCGATTGTCAGGGTTCAATAGCCATATTGACAGCCGTGACGTTGGTAGTGATCGCTGGCGCGGCTGGATTTGCGATCACTTACTCGTCTGTTAATCACGACGTGCTTGCGCACCAAAACGCCCTCGACGCTGCAGTTCTGGCGGGTGCGCGCGGCGATGATTCGACTACGAACGACGATCGTATCGCCCTCGCTCAACACGTGTTCGCCAGCAACATCAAAATGAGCAGCTTTGGCGTCGGACCTCAGTCTCTTGATGAAGCATCGAACGGGCCCACCTTTCTCATCGACAATGAGATTATAACAGGGCGCATAATCACGAATACCAAAAACTGGTTCTCCGGTTTGTTTGGTGAAGGCGTGATACGAGTTCCGATCAATTCAGCCGCCAAGTTTCCCAGTAACGATCCTGTATGTGTTCTCGCGCTTACCCCGTCGTCTCCAAAAGGTATTGAAATTTATGGAACGGCATCGTTCACCGCGCGAAACTGCGCGGCGCAATCGAACTCATCCGACGGCTTAGGCCTGCAACAATACGGCGCTGCGACTGCACAGGCAAAACGTTTTGCCGTGAAGGGCGGCTATTCGGGCGCGGGTTTCACTCCGAGGCCGGTTACTGGCGTCGCTCCACTCGCCGATCCATACGCATCCATCCCCGTTCCACCAACCGGACAATGTGAAGACATAGCGTCTAAACTTATCAATACTCCGGCGGTGCTGACCCCCGGTACATACTGCGGGGGCATTCGCATTATGGCCAACAGCGAAATCATCATGCAACCGGGCATCTATGTGATGCTTGATGGACCCTTCCGGGTGGACTCGAATTCCACTGTGACAGGGTCGGATGTGGTAATTGCCTTCACCGGACGCGATAGCACCTTGTATCTCGGCTCCGGCGCCATCATCGATCTCACTTCTCCGCGATCGGGAACGTATAAAAATATCCAGTTTTTTCAAGATAAGGACGCAAGTGAGGATAGCTGGGTGACGATCCTTGGTAATGTGCGGCTGACATTCGACGGTGCCATGTATTTCCCTACCCAAGATGTCTGGATCGGCGGAGGATCCAAGATTACTGCAACTTCACCGTCCTACATAATCGTCGCGGAGAAACTTTGGTTCCAAGACAACAGCATCATTGACGTCTGGCAGGAGAACCGTCGAGGCTTGGATATTGCCGAGCCTTTAGCATTCATCACGACTGGGGTTGCGCTCGTGAGATAGGCGCAGTCAGAATTCGAACCAGCGCCGCGATCAATGAGGTGTGGCGCACCGCGGTCTGCCGAGCAGGCAGTAACCTAGTTGAGAAAAGCTCAGATTACTGGCGCCATTTCGGAGCATCGACATCTGCTTGAAATTTGTTTCGGCAGGCTCGGCCCCGATACGGCCCCGAGCCGCCGACGGCGGTCTGCCCCCCACCCTTGCACCCGGCACCGCACAGCCTATTTACGATGCGTGTGTT
>JBKBNR010000227.1:0-5040 GCA_046295315.1 Hyphomicrobiaceae bacterium | reverse complement strand
CTGCCCGGTCGAATCGAAGCCCGCCTTCTTCAAGAGCTCGACGATGTCGGCCTCGTGCGCGCCATCGAACACCGGCGTCGCGATCGGCACGCCACGGCGCAGGTTCTCCGCCATGCTGACGAGATCGTCGTCGTTCGCCGCCGCCGGGATTTCGCCCTTGGCGTAGATGTCGCTCATCACCTGACGCAGCGCCTTGGCTTCCCCCGATGCATGCCACTTTTCGAGCGCCTCGTTGACGAGTCGACCGAGGCCGCGGCAGGCCCAGCCGAGATGCGTCTCGAGGATCTGGCCGACGTTCATGCGGCTCGGCACGCCGAGTGGATTGAGCACCACGTCGACCGACGTACCGTCGGCGAGGAACGGCATGTCCTCCTGCGGCACGATCATCGACACGACACCTTTATTGCCGTGACGGCCAGCCATCTTGTCGCCCGGCTGGATCTTGCGCTTCACCGCGACGAAGACCTTGACCATCTTCATCACGCCGGGCGGCAATTCATCGCCACGCTGCAGCTTCTCCACCTTGTCGGCGAAGCGGTTGGACAGGCTCTTCTTGGCGTCCTCGTACTGCTTGCCGATGGCCTCGACTTCGCCCTGCGCCTTCTCGTCCGCGAGACCGATCTCCCACCACTGGCTGCGCGGAATTTCGGTCAGCACGGCCTCGTCGATCGAAGTGCCCTTGCGAGCGCCCTTCGGACCTTTCGCGACCTCCTTGCCGATCAGCACTTCGCGCAGACGCGCATAGACGTTGCGGTCCAGGATCTGCAGCTCGTCGTCGCGGTCCTTGGCGAGCCGCTCGATCTCCTCGCGCTCGATCGCCATGGCGCGCTCGTCCTTGTCGACGCCATGACGGTTGAACACGCGCACTTCGACGACCGTGCCGGAAACGCCCGGCGGCAGCCGCAGCGACGTATCGCGGACGTCGGACGCTTTCTCGCCGAAGATGGCGCGCAGCAGCTTTTCTTCCGGCGTCATCGGGCTTTCGCCCTTCGGCGTGATCTTGCCGACGAGAATGTCGCCCGGATGCACTTCGGCGCCGATGTAGACGATGCCGGCTTCGTCGAGGTCCTTCAGCGCCTCTTCCGATACGTTCGGGATGTCGCGCGTGATTTCCTCCGGCCCGAGCTTGGTGTCGCGGGCCATCACCTCGAATTCCTCGATGTGGATCGAGGTGAAGATGTCGTCGGAGACGACGCGCTCCGACATGAGGATCGAGTCCTCGAAGTTGTAGCCCATCCACGGCATGAACGCGACGAGCACGTTCTTGCCGAGCGCCAGATCGCCGAGGTCCGTCGACGGGCCGTCGGCGAGGATTTCGCCGGCACGCACGCGATCACCCACCTTCACCAGCGGCCGCTGGTTGATGCAGGTGTTCTGGTTGGAACGCTGGAACTTGCGCAGCCGGTAGATGTCGACGCCGGGCTTCGATGCGTCGGTCTCCTCGGTGGCGCGGATGACGATGCGCGTGGCGTCGACCTGATCGACGATGCCGGTGCGGCGTGCGGCGATGGCCGCGCCAGAATCGCGCGCCACGACTTCTTCCATGCCGGTGCCGACGAGCGGCGCTTCGGCGCGGATCAGCGGCACCGCCTGGCGCTGCATGTTGGAGCCCATCAGAGCGCGGTTGGCGTCGTCGTTCTCGAGGAACGGGATCAGCGCCGCGGCAACCGACACGAGCTGCTTCGGCGACACATCGATATAGTCGACCTTGTCGCGCGATACGAGCAGCACGTCGCCCTGATAGCGGCAGGTCGTCAGTTCGTCGACGAGACGACCCTTGTCGTCGATTTCGGCGTTGGCCTGGGCGACGTGGTGGCGCATCTCCTCCATGGCCGACAGATAGACGACCTCGTCGGTCACCTTGCCGTCCTTGACCTTGCGGTACGGGCTCTCGATGAAGCCGTACTTGTTGACCCGCGCGAAGGTGGCGAGCGAGTTGATGAGGCCGATGTTCGGGCCTTCCGGTGTTTCGATCGGGCAGATGCGGCCGTAGTGCGTCGGATGCACGTCGCGCACCTCGAAGCCGGCTCGCTCGCGCGTCAGACCGCCCGGGCCCAGCGCCGAGAGACGCCGCTTGTGCGTGATCTCGGACAGCGGGTTGGTCTGGTCCATGAACTGGCTGAGCTGCGAGGAACCGAAGAACTCGCGCACCGCCGCCGCCGCCGGCTTGGCGTTGATGAGGTCCTGCGGCATCACGGTGTCGATGTCGACGCTCGACATGCGCTCCTTGATGGCGCGCTCCATGCGCAGCAGGCCGACGCGATACTGGTTTTCCATCAGTTCGCCGACCGACCGCACGCGGCGGTTGCCGAGATGGTCGATGTCGTCGATCTCGCCACGGCCGTCGCGCAGGTCGACGAGGGTCTTGATGACGGCAATAATATCCTCGCGACGCAGCGTGCGCATGGTGTCGGGAGCATCGAGCTCCAGGCGCATGTTCATCTTCACGCGGCCGACCGCCGAAAGGTCGTAGCGCTCGCTATCGAAGAACAGGCCGTGGAACAGCGCCGTCGCCGCCTCGATGGTCGGCGGCTCGCCCGGGCGCATGACCCGGTAGATGTCCATCAGCGCTTCCTGGCTGTTGGCGTTCTTGTCGATGTTGAGCGTGTTACGGATGAACGCGCCGATGTTGACGTGATCGATGTCGAGGACCGGGAACTCCTTGACCTTCTGGTCCTTGAGTTCGGCGAGCAGCTTGGCGTCGAGTTCGGCGCCGGCTTCCGCGAATATGCGGCCCGTCGCCATGTCGACGATGTCCTCGGCGAGATACTTTCCGGCGAGGTCCTCGGACGCGACCAGCAGCTCCTTCAGGCCCTCCTCTGCCATCTCGCGCGCCTTGCGGGCAGTGAGCTTCTCGCCCGCCTTGATGACCACGTCACCGGACTTGGCATCGCGCAGATCGGCCATCGGCGTGACGCCGCGCAGCTTCTCCGGCATGAATGGCATCTTCCAGCCGTGCTTGGAGTCCTTGATCGCGATCTTCTTGTAGAACGTCTCGAGGATCTGCTCGTCGTCGAGGCCGAGCGCATAGAGCAGCGTCGTCACCGGCAGCTTGCGGCGGCGGTCGATGCGCACGTAGACGACATCCTTGGCGTCGAACTCGAAGTCGAGCCAGGAGCCGCGATAGGGGATGATGCGCGCGGCGAACAGCAGCTTGCCCGAAACGTGCGTGCGGCCGCGGTCGTGATCGAAGAACACGCCCGGCGAGCGGTGCATCTGCGAGACGATGACGCGCTCAGTGCCGTTGATGACGAAGGTGCCGTTCATGGTCATGAGCGGCATGTCGCCCATGTAGACGTCCTGCTCCTTGACGTCCTTGATCGACTTCGAGCCCGTTTCCTCGTTGATATCGAACACGATCAGGCGCAGCTTCACCTTCAGCGGCGCATGGAACGTCATGTCGCGCTGCATGCACTCGTCGACGTCGTACTTCGGCGGCTCGAACTCGTAGCCGACGAACTCCAGTGTCGCGCGGCCGGAGAAATCGGAAATCGGGAACACCGATTTGAATACGGCTTGCAGTCCTTGATCGTCAGGGCGTCCGCCCGGTGGTGCTTTCACCATCAGGAAGTCGTCGTAGGACGACTTCTGCACCTCGATCAGGTTCGGCATCTCGGCGACTTCCCGGATGTTGCCGAACTGCTTGCGGATGCGCTTGCGGCCGTTGAAGATCTCGCCCATTTCCGCTCCTTCGCTGTCACGCGGCTGCCCGGCCGCGAACTTAGGTCCAGTCTCTGTTCTCGGCCGCCCGGGGCACCCCTGCCCGGGTGGCGCCTCCCGCCACCGGCGCCAAGAGCAGCCGGTGCTGCAGCCGGTGCTCACGGGCGATGTCGTCCGGCGCCTGAAACGGCTCGCCGGAAGCTCCCGTCTGGGTCTTGCGACCCGTGGAGAGCCTCCGGACAACCGTCATGGCGCGCACGCCGGCGCGCCGGGAGTGGAACGTCGCGAGTGGCGAGCGGAATGGCGGGTGACCTCAGCCACGCGCCATTCGCAACTCACCACTCACGGCTGCATTACTTCAGCTCGACGGTCGCGCCCTGATCTTCGAGTTGCTTCTTGATCTTCATCGCCTCGTCCTTCGAGACGCCTTCCTTGACAGGCTTGCCGCCGGCCTCGACGAGGTCCTTGGCTTCCTTCAGGCCGAGACCGGTGAGGGCGCGGACTTCCTTGATGACGTTGATCTTCTTGTCGCCACCGGCCTTCAGGATGACGGTGAACTCGGTCTGCTCTTCGACGGGGGCGGCGGCGGCTGCCGGACCGGCGGCAACGGCCACGGCGGCGGCCGCGGAAACGCCCCACTTCTCTTCGAGCATCTTGGCGAGTTCAGCCGCCTCGAGGACGGTGAGCTTCGAGAGATCGTCAACGATCTTGGCGAGATCGGTCATGGTGTCGGGTCCTTACGGTTTGAACTGTTGCTTCGCTGTGTTGCCCGCCGGCGGCCACTCTGGCCGGCCATCTCGGGCGCACGTTCTGTCGTGTCGCGTCGTGTCGCTTTCTGTCGCGACCCTTCGTGTCGCGTACTTTCGCCTCGCGGCAGCGGGCCGATGATGCCCGTCGCCCTATCGCCTTAATGTCAGCGCCTGACCAACTCAGGCAGCCTCGCCTTGACTTGCCTTCGCCTGGATGACGCGAGCGAGCTTGCCTCCCGGCTCCTTGACCGTGCGGGCGATCTTGGTCGCCGGCGCGTTCAGAAGTCCGATCAGCTTTGCGCGCAGCTCATCGAGCGACGGCAGTTCGGCGAGAGCTTTGACACCGCTCGCATCGAGGACCGTGCTGCCCATCGCGCCGCCGAGGATGACGAGCTTGTCGTTCCCCTTGGCATAGTCGACGGCGGCTTTCGCAGCGGCGATCGGGTCCTTCGAATAGGCCAGAATGGTCGGGCCTGTCAGAAGCTTGTCGATCCCTGCTGCGCCGGTATCCTTGACGGCGAGTTTCGCCAGCGTGTTCTTGACCACGCGAACGGTTCCGCCTGCGTCACGGACGCGCTTGCGGAACTCCGCCGAATGGGCAGCCACCATGCCGACGTTGTGGGCGACGACG
>JBKBNR010000226.1:0-5046 GCA_046295315.1 Hyphomicrobiaceae bacterium | reverse complement strand
AGAAAGCGGATGGTATAGGCGAGAACGAGGGCTGCCACCGTGCCCGACATCAGCAGCCCCGTCGAAAGCCCGAAGGTGGAGCGCATGAAGGCGTCGATGGCGTTGTCGAGACCGGCGAGCGGGATCAGCAGGCCGAGGGCCAGTACCGTGCCGGGAATCGCGTAGCCGAGCGAGGCGATGCGGATGGCGCTGTTGGTGAACGGATTGGGATCGACGCGGCGGGCGTAAGCGAGCACGAGCGCAAGGCCGACAGCCGTGATTGCCGTGATCGACGACAGCATCAGGCTGTTGGCCGCCGCCGGGAAGAAGCCGAGTTGCAGGCTCTTTTGGCCGTGGACGAACGCATGGCGCGCCAGTTGCAGGAAGGGAAGCAGGAAGCCGATCACGAACGGCGCCAGCGCAACGGCCGCCGCGGCATAGCCGCGCCAGCCGACGATGTCCTGGAATGGGATCGACCGATAGCGCCCTGTCGTGTGATGCACCCTGGCGTGGCCGCGCGCCACGCTTTCGAGCACGAACAGCGCCACCACCAGCATCAGCAGCACCGATGCGATCTGCGCTGCGCCACCGAGATTCGATTGCTGCAACCAGGTCGCATAAATGCTCTGCGACAACGTCTGCACGCCGAGGTATTGCACGGCACCGAGATCGTTGAGGCACTCCATTGCCACAAGTGCGACGCCGGCCGCCAGCGCCGGACGAGCCAGCGGCAAGGCAACTGCGGTCAACACCTGCAACGGCGTGCGCCCGAGCGTTCTCGCGACTTCGAGCGCGCACACGGATTGCTGCACGAAACTCGCACGCGCGGTCATATAGACGTAGGGATAGAGCACCGCCGACGTGATGAAGATCGCACCGCCGAGCGAGCGGATTTCTGGAAACCAGTAGTCGCGCGACGATTGAAATCCGCCGATGGCGCGGATGGCGCTTTGCACCGGGCCGGAATAGTCCAGAAGTTCGACGTAGCAATACGCGACGATATAGGTCGGCATCGCCAGCGGTATGACAAGCAGGCGGTCGATGGTCGCGCGGCCCGGAAAGCGGTACATGGTGACCAGCCACGCCGCGGCCGTGCCGGTGACGAGTGTCAGCGTTCCAGCGCCTAGGATCAACTGCACCGTCTGCCACGTCGAAGCCGGCAACACGGTCGCCAAAAGGTGCGGCCAGATGTTGTCCGTCGGCGACAGCGCCAGCCACAGCGTCGTCAGCACCGGCAAGGCGACGACCGCGAGGATTAGGACCACAGCGGCGAGCCAGCCCGGTGACGACTTCAGGCCTTTCCGCCAGGCCCGCAGCCATGATCCCGCGTGGGCGGCCAGTGCGGCGACGGGCGATCGTTGTGGCGAGGAGTCGTCGGCGCGCGGGCTCATGATTTCTATTTTTTCCGTGTCAAGTATTAGCCGGCGCGCAGTGTGGCCTTCGCCGCTGCCGAGTCAACCCCGGGCAAACGCGGCCGAGCGCGTCAAACCAGCACTTGCCGGCTCTTCGGGAATGAAATCTCGGCGACCAGTCCGCCGGCGGCCCGGTTGGTCAGCCGCAGCTCAGCGCCGTTTGCGGCGGCCAGCGAGCGGACCAGCGGCAGGCCGATGCCGAACCCTCCCCCCTTGCGCGGCGCAATTTCCGCGGAGGATACCGCGTCCATGACCCGCGCGATTTCGGCAGCGGACATTCCCGGCCCGCGATCGGCGACAGAGATCGACAGCGGGCCGTCGACGTCGGCACGTGTCTCGACCGTGACGAGCGAACCCCGCGGGCTGAACTTCAGGGCGTTGGCAACGAGGTTGAGGATCATTTGGCGCAGCGACGTGCCGTCGGCGACGACGCGTGGCAGCCGCCGCGACAGATCGGCGTCGAGCGTCACGCCGGCATCCGTGGCCAGCGGCTCCATCGACGACAGCAGCGCCACGACCAGCGCGTTGACATCGACGTCGGTGAACGCCTGCTCGGGAAGTCCCAGCGGGTCGCTCGGTCGTGCCGTGTGGCCGCCGAGCATGCTCTCGATCACGTCGATGGCGTGACGGGCACTGTCGTGAATATCACGCGCATAACGCAGGTAGCGCTCGTCTCCGATCGGGCCGAAACGCTCGTCACGCATGATCTCCGCGGCAGCAGCGATAGCGCTCAGCGGCGACTTCAGTTCGTGCGCGAGCCGCCGGGTGATGGCAACCGGGGCCGGGACGCAGAGTGCTGGCGCGGCGGCAACCGGAGCGACGGCGTCTGCCGCCTGGCCCGACGCGGCGCTCTGCGGGTCGCCCGCGGTGGCCGGCTGCCTTACGGCGTCGGAGAGTGACGAGGGCGTATCGACGTCTGCCGAGGCTTGCTGGCGCGCCCTGCGCCGCTTCGGGACACCGTCGTCGCTGCCACCGCTGCCCGCGTCGCCATTTCCGCTTTGCCCGTCGGCGGCGCCGTCACCGGGCGGCGGGTCCGCTGCCGCGATGATCGGCGCCAGGATCTGGCGGGCGATGGCGCGCAAGATGTCGGCGTCCGTGCGTTGCGCGGCGGGTTCCGCCCGCTGCTGCGCGTCGGGCGGCGGTGGCGACCTCCGTTCGACGTGCGCTGGGATGGGCGCTGGCTCATCGGCAGCGCCAAACTCGACCCCTGCCCTGGCGAGGTCGTGCCCGGCGTGGACAGATAAGGCGGGTCGAACGGCATGCGCGGCGTTGCCGGGAGACGCATCGTCGCCATCGACCTCGTGGACGTCGCTGTGGGCTTCGCCGCCGGAATGATGCGGCAGCGCCGCGTCGTCGGTTGGCGAGATGGGTTCGACCAGCAGCAGCGTTCGTTCGCCGGGCTCGCCTGCCCGCATCACCCTCACTCGGCACAGCAGACGCGCTGCCCCACGGGGGGTCCAGAAAATCAACGGCTGCAGCGGTTGCGGCAGCGAACCTTCGGCGGCGGCGTGGCCGACCATGCGGCGCAATTGCAGAATGGCAGGCATGGCACTGTCGAGCGCGACGCCGCCGGTCGCCTCGCATAGTCCGCTCACAGAAATCTCGTCGACGCCGACCAGCCTGGCGCCGGCTTCGTTCGCCGCAACCAACCGCGACTCCATCGGCGCGACGACCAGCGCCGGCGCTCTGGCGCTGGCCAACCGATCCATCAGTCGTCCGGTCGCGCCGGAAAGGCTATGGCTCTCTGCCGCTTCGAGCATGATTCCGCTACCTGACCTGCCAACTTCAGGTGTTATCTGCGTCGTGCCGGTCAGTCTATTCGCATTTTCGCGTTCGCCGTCGCGTGTACTGCGGTGGTGGCCTCGCGGTTGCGGCACGCGATTGGACAACGCCGGACTGGCGGTTTCAGTCCACCTCGAGCGCGGTCAATCCGCAGCACACTCACTCCGTCGACGGAATTGATGCTTATGACCAGCGCCATTCTCGCCATCGACCAGGGCACCACCTCCAGCCGTGCGCTGATCTTCGGCGCGGACCGCACCATTCTCGGCGTCGGGCAGCAGGAATTTCCGCAGTACTTCCCGGCGTCTGGCCGCGTCGAGCACGACGCAGGCGACATCTGGTCCTCGACGCTTTCGACCGCCCGCGCGGCGCTGGCCGCCGCCGGGCTCGCGGCTCGCGACATCGCCGCCATCGGCATCACCAATCAGCGCGAAACGACGATCCTGTGGGACCGGCGCACCGGGCGGCCGATCCACCGCGCCATCGTCTGGCAGGACCGGCGCACCGCACCGCTGTGCCGTCGGCTGGCGGAAGATGGATTGGAGCCGACGCTGACGCAGAAAACCGGCCTGCGCCTCGATCCCTATTTCTCGGCCAGCAAGATCGCTTGGCTGCTCGATCATGTCGATGGCGCGCGCACGGCAGCGGAAGCCGGACACATCGCCTTCGGCACCGTCGACAGTTGGCTGTTGTACAATCTGACCGGCGGGCGCGTTCACGCGACGGATGCCACCAACGCCGCGCGCACGGCCCTGCTCGACATCCACAGCGGCGAATGGGACGACGATTTGCTGGCCGCGTTCGCCATCCCGCGCGCGGTGCTGCCCGAGGTGCGCGACTGCAACGCCGATTTCGGCGTCACGGACACGGCGTTGTTCGGCGGCCCCATTCCCATTCGCGGCATAGCCGGCGACCAGCACGCCGCAACCATGGGCCAGGCCTGCTTCGCACCCGGCATGATGAAAGCCACCTACGGCACGGGTTGCTTCGCGCTGCTCAACACGGGCGCTGAAGCCGTAGTCTCGCGCGAGCGCATGCTGACGACGATCGCTTATCAACTGGATGGCCGGCGGACGTATGCCTTGGAAGGTGCGATCTTCGTCGCCGGCGCCGCCGTGCAATGGCTGCGCGACGGACTGCACCTGATCGAGCGCGCCAGCGACATGGACGCCTGCGCCGCCGCCGCCGACGCGGCGCAGCAGGTCGTGTTGGTGCCAGCCTTCACCGGTCTCGGCGCACCGTACTGGAACCCCGACGCCCGCGGCGCACTGTTCGGGCTGACCCGCGCCACCGGACCCGCTGAACTGGCGCGCGCCGTCCTCGACGCGACGGCGTTTCAAACCCGCGATCTGCTCGATTGCATGCGGCGCGACTATCAGGGTGCGACGCAAACCGTGCTGCGCGTCGACGGCGGCATGGTCGCATCGGATGCCATGCTGCAGGGGCTCGCCGACGCCATCGGCGCACCGGTCGAGCGGCCGACGATTCTGGAAACCACCGCGCTCGGCGCGGCGTGGCTCGCCGGTTCGCAAGCGGGGGTCATGCCGGACGCCCAGGGCTTCTCGGAACTGTGGCGGCTCGACCGGCGTTTCGAGCCGCAGCAATCCGCCGTTGCGCGCGACACGGCATACCGGCGTTGGCGATCGGCCGTTGCGGCAACGGTCGCCTACGCCGAGCAGACGGCGGTGGATGGATGATGGAGCGCCGGGCGAACCACCGGTCGAGCCGCCGGGCGATTTGTCATCAAATCTTCATCACCACTAGAAATTGGCATTGCCGTCCCCTATCTTAGGAGAACTCAGGCAATGCTCGACTTGAGCACAACTGAGGGGGCGCCGGACCATCCGGCTGTCGTCGGGCTCCATATATGCTC
>JBKBNR010000225.1:0-5091 GCA_046295315.1 Hyphomicrobiaceae bacterium | reverse complement strand
TCACCGGCAGCGAATGGTACATCATGAACTCGTCCGTCGTGATGTACCAGATTGCCGAAGGCGCGCACGCCGACGCTGCCCGGTCGCTGAAGGAGCGGGCCGGCGACGGCAAGATCAACAAGACCGCGGCGGACTTCTATCAGTTCGCGCTCGCCAAACACCCCGACAAAGGCGCACTGCTCGAATCGCTATGACACGTCGCAGCCGGTGCGATCAGATCGGCGTCGCGGCGCGCGCCTTCAGTTGAGCGTGAAGTGCGATGATCTGCGGGCTCATCTCGGCCTCGTAGCCGTCGTCGGAGACGCGGAGCTCGTGCGCGAAGAACGTCTCGGCTTTCGCCACATCGAGGCCCAGCCCGTCGCACATCGCGCGCACCCGCGCGAGATACTTGTCCGGCGGCGAATCGAAGTCGACCAGCTCTACCGGCCGCGTCTCCATGAACGCCAGCAGGCGCTCGTTGTAGGTCTGCCAGAGGCGGAGACCTTCATGGATGGGCACATGCAGTGGTCCCGGGCGGGATGCCAGCGATCGCGCGACGCGCTTGGGATGGCGGAAGGTGGCGACGAAGCGCGCGTCGGCGAGAATCGGCAACCACCCGTCGAGTGTCAGCAGCGCCCGCGGGTCCTTGAAGCCCCAGGGCTGGCGTTCGCCCAGCCGCTCGGCAATGGCATCGCGTTCGACGAGGTTGTCGCGGTTCCAGATTGCCGCCCCTGCGGGCGGGTTGCGCCAGTCGCTGCCGGTGTTGGCGAGGACCGCATCGTTCAGTCGCATCACGTCGGCGTTCTCGCGGTTACCCTTCTTGTTGAAGGCCGCCGCCGTGTTCACCGTGCCAAGGTGCAGGCCGCCGGCTTCCAGCATGCCGGCGAGCGACGAGGTGCCGCTGCGATGCATGCCGAGCACGATGATAGCGCTTGCTGGCACAATCAGTCCCCCGCTTGTGCCCCCGCCGTCTGCAACACACCCCGGGCCGGGGAGCGTGCCCGGGCGACCCGATTCGGCCGGTCCTGCTCGTGAAGGCACACGGCAGCGCGAAGGTCACGTCGCCGTAGTTGAGCGACCCGGCCCGCGATTTGGAAAAGACTTGGTAGCGGGACCCGGACTTGAACCGGGGACCTACGGATTATGATTCCGCCGCTCTAACCAGCTGAGCTATCCCGCCATCGAGCGCCTGCTCGCGAGACCGTGTCTATACGGAGGCTGGCGACGGGCTGTCAAGGCTGCAACAGTATTCGGCCGAAGCATCCGTCGCGAACCCCGTGCACGTCCCATCGCAGGTGCCGGACGAGGCCGCGCCGGCCGCGATCGCGGAGACAACCCCTCGTGGGACCTGCCTCCGCGCCGAGTTGAGGCTCACTCCGCCGCGATCGGGCGCGCGACGGCGTCGACGCTCTTGGCGAAGCGCATCATGGTGAACAGCCCGAGCGGGCGCATCGAATGACGCTCGATCAGCCGCAGGTCGTCACAGCCCATGACGCGGCTGACATCGAAGACCGGGCGCCAGCCGATCTTGTCGGCAAAGGGCGCCATGCGGCGCTCCACCCAGCCGCGAATGCCGTCGTCCTGGCTGAAGTGGTTGACCAGCAGAACTTGCCCGCCGGGCTTGGTGACACGAGTCAATTCGCGCATCACGCGCTCTGGGTCCGGCACCACCGTCATCACGAACATGGCCACCACGACGTCGAACGAAGCGTCGGGAAACTGCAGATCGCCGGCGTCCATTTCGTGCAGGCCGGTGACATTGTCGAGCCGGTCCTCGGCGACGCGTTCGCGCGCCTTCTCGAGCATGTCCGGCGACAGGTCGATGCCCACGATCTCCAGGCTCGGCTTGTAGTCAGGCAATGAAAGACCGGTGCCGACGCCGACCTCGAGCACGCGCCCGCTGAGCTTGTTGATCTGCTGCACGACGTGCTTGCGGCCCTGCCCGGCCACGAAACCGAACGTGTGGTCATAGACCGGCGCCCAACGACGGTAGGCATCCTTGACGTCGCTTTCGTCGATGCGCCCGATGCCGACGATGCGTCCGCCGTCGCGATGCAATACGGGGCCGCGGCCGCCTGCCGACTCTCGTTCCATGGTCCTCATGCTACTGCCTTTTCCCTTGTGTCCTGGACGCGCTCTCAACTCGCCGACGTGCGAGTGTCGATTATGAATGCCGACGGTGTCTTGGGTGAACGGCCGGAAGCGTGGCCGTCGTGTCCGGTCTGCCGCTCGGTCGCCGCGATGGTGCCGCCGCCGAGAATGCGGGCATCACCGTCCGGCCCGGAGTAGAACACGCAAGCCTGCCCCGCCGCCACGCCCTCGACGGCATCGAGCAACAGCACGCGAATGCGGCCGTCACCTGCAGATGTCAGGGTCGCGGGCACCGGCGGCTGGGTCGACCGCAAACGGGCGTGGATATCGAGACCCTCGCGGGTGGCGTCTTGCAGGGTACCGTCGCCGATCCAGTTGACGTTACGCAAGGTCAGTGCGGTCATCCGCAAGCTCTCGCGATTGCCGACAACGACCTCGCGCCGCGCCGCGTCGAGGCGCACCACATAATAGGGTTCCGCCGCGGGAATACCGAGACCACGGCGCTGGCCGATGGTGAAATTGACGATGCCGTTGTGTCGGCCGAGCTTGCGGCCGTCAAGGTGCACGATGTCGCCGGACTCGATGGCGTCGGGGCGCAGTTTCTCGATGATGTCTGTGTAGCGCCCGGTCGGCACGAAGCAGATGTCCTGGCTGTCGGGCTTCGAGGCCACCGGCAGGCCGAGCCGAGCGGCCAGGGCCCGGACTTCGGCCTTCGGCACCTCACCCAGCGGAAACCAGAGTTGCGCCAGCTGGTCGCGGTTCGTCGAGTAGAGGAAATAGCTCTGGTCGCGGTCGGCATCGACGGCGCGCCGCAGCTCGGGCCCGGCAGGACCATCGACACGTCGGATGTAGTGGCCCGTCGCCAGCACATCGGCACCGAGGTCACGGGCGGTCGCAAGAAGGTCGCCGAACTTGATGTCGCTGTTGCAGGTAACACACGGTATCGGCGTTTCGCCTTGCGCGTAGCTGTCCGCGAACGTCTCGATCACGGCTTCTGCAAAGCGACGCTCGTAATCGAGGACATAGTGCGGAATGCCGATCGCCTCGGCGACGCGACGGGCATCGTGGATATCCTGCCCGGCGCAACAACTGCCAGATTTGCCGGCGGCCTCGCCATGGTCATAGAGCTGTAATGTTACGCCGATAACATCATGTCCGGCTTGCTTCATGAGCGCTGCGACGACGGACGAATCGACGCCTCCCGACATCGCCACGACGACGCGCCGTCGGCCCGGTAGGGCAGACGCAGTGTCGGTCGGCAGATTGTGGGTCGACACCGTCATGGGGCCCGTGTCAGTTCAATTTCAACCAGCCGCTCGCCGAAATGTTTCACATGACCCGGAACGGTCCGGTCCATTGACGACACCAGCCGGGTGACGACACCAGCCGGGTGACGACACCAGCCGGGTGACGACACCAGCCGGGACCGAACTGCACCGTCCGCCAACGGTGGCTCTGTCCGGTTCGGCCGTTGCACGACTGTTGTCCGTGCGCTGGGCCAGATCACCGTGACCCGCTGTGGTCATGCCTCTCCACAGAGACCCCTCCCACCCGACCGTGGCAAAACCACGACGTCAGGAGCAGTGCATCCGCCCCAGTCAGCACCTCTGGAGCGTGGCCTTCTTTTAAGGCGTTGCAAACCTGTCTGCAAGCGCATCGGCGCCGCATGCCGAGCATAATTGTGCGTCGCAGCACTGCGGAGCACTGGCTACCTTTGCGCGGCTTGATGCATCGTCATGACCGCCCGGCGAGCAGATATCGCGGATTGGTTGCCACTTCGTGTTGATCTGAGGTGCGCTCGTATCGAGCTGAGCCAGAAGCGTCTGGTGTGTCCCTGAATGACTTGCCGTTAAGCATTTCCATTAGGTTTAACCAGCCGTGTTTGATGAATAGATACAGGCGTTTATTGTATGTTTATTGGATCGCTTAGGCTGGGTTTAACAGCATTGCGTTAGTAGTAGGCGTGGGTCTTGTCAGTTCAGCGTAGAGTATCATGACCGAGCATCACATGAGAGCGCGCGTGCGTTACGTCATCGGGCCGGACGGAAGTCCGCTGACGATAGCCGATCTTCCGCCGCGCGATACCAAGCGCTGGGTGATTCGCCGGAAGGCCGAGGTGGTCGCCGCGGTCCGCGGCGGGTTGCTCAGCATCGAGGAAGCATGCGACCGCTATAAGTTGACGGTCGACGAGTTTCTGTCCTGGCAGCGATCGATCGACCGCCACGGGCTACCGGGGCTCCGCGCGACCCGCGTGCAGAAGTACCGTAACCCGACCGCTTAGGCAGGTTCCGTTGATCGAATCGGCGCCCCAGATTCGAGGTGCGCCCGCTTGCCGGCGTTTTTCAGCGTTTGAATTCGCGGCTCGGGCGTTTGAAGCCGCGGTCAGCGACGATCGCTCCCGCCGCCGGGTTGTCCCGCGGCCGGAGTGCGCGCTGCCGTTGCAGACGTTTTGCGCCTCGTCGACGGCTCGGGCAGTGGCGGCTCGTCGGTGTTTTTGCCGGTCGCTCCCGGTGTCGCTCCTGCGACCACGCCCCCCGCGTCACAGCCTTCGGCGCCGGCGCCCCATGCCTCGACGTTGCGCACCATCTGGCGCGCCAGTTCTTCGGGCAGCTTCAAGTTCTCCACTGCCACGGACGCCTTCTCCTCGCCAACCGGCTCAATTCTGATCTGGAAGGCTTTGACGCCACGCGGGTTGGCCGCGCCCGGATCTCGTTCGCGGACGGCGATTTCGGCGCGACCGCCCTTGTGTGCCGATTCCGCGCTCGCCTCGTATAGATGTGTGCCCTTCAGCGGGCCATTGGCACCGAGCCAGCACCGGACGGCGCCGCGGCCGATCCGTTCGTAGACTTCCGTCGGCGTGCCGATGACGGGCGGCGGTGGCTTCGGCAACTCGATGTCCGGGGTTCCGTGTCGAAGGCTCCAATCGCACCCCAGTTGGCGAGGGCCGCGAGTATCGCGTGTCAATTTCTGATCTCGGTGCCACCATTGAATGCGAATACACTCCTCGCCGCGCCGATGGTC
>JBKBNR010000224.1:0-5148 GCA_046295315.1 Hyphomicrobiaceae bacterium | reverse complement strand
ACGCCCGCCGTGCTGGCGGCGCTGCGCACCCTGCTGCGCGATGCTCCGGCGACGTCGACCGGGAGTGCGGCGGTTCCGCTGGCGGCGTTGCACGATCTCGCGGAGCGTTGCCGCACGGCGCACTACGCGGTGTTCGTGTGGGCGCCGCAAGCGCTCGACTTCGCCGAGGCCGACAGCACCGTGCACATGATCGCCGAGGTGGTGCGCGACCTGAACAAGACGACGCGCGCGGCAGGCCTTTCCCTCGGCGGCGACGATGGCGGCGCGTCCGCCGCGTCCGTCTGCTCGTGGCAGAGCGGCTACCCGCTGCGCGTCAGCTTCGCTGGCGGCAAACCGGCCTACGATCCCTACCGTTTCGAGATCGCACGGATGCTGGAGGCG
Organism: Hyphomicrobiaceae bacterium; assembly: GCA_046295315.1. Taxonomy (GTDB): domain Bacteria; phylum Pseudomonadota; class Alphaproteobacteria; order Rhizobiales; family Hyphomicrobiaceae; genus JAEUMD01. Next base: position 4,767 of record JBKBNR010000224.1, on the reverse strand, counting down.
GGCGAGGGGGATCTGCTGGTGTGGACGTCGTCGTTCGGGCCGGCGCTGCCCCCTCCCCCCGCGACGCGAGTGCCGCTGATCGTGCTCGGCGCGGCGGGCGTTGCGCTCGGGCAGACGCCGGACGTCTTTATACCGGTCGGCACGCCAGGTCTCGATCATGGCGGCCGTCTGGTGCGCTGCGATGGTGTGGTCTCGCTGCCGCTCAGGGCATTGCGGGTGGGCGGCGTGCCGAGCGTCGCGGAGGTTGCGACCTCTCTCGCCGACGGGCTGCCCCCGGTCGCGGCGACGGCGGCGGAATAGTCGACCACGCCGCCGCCCCACCAACGACAAAAACGCAAGATGCGATCAGGACAACACCGATGCTGATGAAGCTCAAGGGCGGGCGCGTCTACGACCCCGCGAACGGCGTCGACGGGAGGGTGCAGGACATCTACGTCCGCGACGGCCGCATCGTCGCCTACGATGGCGACGCCAAGGTCGACGTCGTCCACGACATCACCGGCCGCGTCGTGATGGCAGGCGGCATCGACCCGCACACGCACATCGGCGGCGGCAAGATGACCATTGCCCGCATGATGCTGCCCGAGGATCACAAGGGCGACGCGATCGCCCACACGCGCCTGACGCGCGCCGGCACGGGCTTCGCGGTCCCCTCCACTCTCGCCGCCGGATACCGCTACGCCGAAATGGGCTACACTGCCTGCTTCGAGCCGGCGATGCTGCCCGCCAATGCGCGCCAGGCGCACATGGAAATGGGCGACACGCCGATGGTCGACAAAGGCGCCTTCGCCATGCTCGGATCGGACGACTTCCTGCTCCGCCAGATGGCAGCCCGTGCCGACTTCGAAGCCATCAAGGACTACATCGGCTGGACCATGCACGCGGCACAGGCGATCGCGGTCAAAGTGGTCAATCCGGGCGGCATCTCGGCGTTCAAGTTCAACCAGCGCATGCTCGATCTCGACGAGCGCCACGTCCACTACGGCGTAACCCCGCGCGACATCCTGCGCACGCTGGCCAGAGGACTTCTGGAACTCGGCGTCAAGCACCCGCTGCATGTGCACGGTTGCAATCTCGGCGTGCCCGGAAATCTGGCGACGACCCTCGCCACCATCGAGGCGATGGAGGGGCTGCCCGTCCATCTGACGCATATTCAGTTCCACAGCTACGGCACGGAAGGCGACAACAAGTTCTCGTCGGGGGCGGCGGCCGTGGCCGAGGCCTTCAACCGTAACAAGAACGTGTCCATGGATGTCGGGCAGATCCTGTTCGGGCAGACCTGCACGGCCTCCGGCGACAGCATGCGCCAGTACGGCAATACGAAATCGGCAAACCCGAAGAAGTGGGTGGTCATGGACATCGAGTGCGACGCCGGATGTGGCGTCGTGCCGATGAAGTATCGCGACAAGAGCTTCGTCAATGCACTGCAATGGGCCATCGGGCTCGAGATCTTCCTGCTCGCCGACGATCCCTGGCGCGTGTTCCTGACGACGGACCACCCGAACGGCGCCCCGTTCACCACCTACCCGCACCTCATCCGTCTGCTCATGGACAAGGGCTTCCGCCGCGACATGATGCAGAAGATCCATCCCGATGCCCAGAAGCATTCGATCCTCGCGTCGCTCGACCGCGAGTATTCGCTCTACGAGATCGCCATCCTGACGCGCGCCGGACCGGCCAGAAGCCTCGGCCTCCAGGACCGCGGGCACTTGGGCGTCGGCGCCAACGCGGATATCACGGTCTACAAGGACGACGCCGACCGCGAGGCGATGTTCACCGCCCCGGAGTTCGTTTTCAAGAACGGTGAAATCATCGTGCGCAACGGCAAAATCGTCCACGTCGTGCAGGGCGCAACGCACGTCGCGCGGCCAGACTACGACGCGGGCATCGAGCGCCACCTGCGCGATTACTTCACCCGCTTCCACACCGTCAGCCTCGACAATTTCAAGGTCGGCGACGACGAGATCATCGGCCACGACAAGGGTTCCATCATCGTGCAACCGACGGGAGCGCGCGTCTGATGAACGAGCCACGAACCAAGACCGCCGCCACCATCAACGGCATCGCGATCGACGACACGTTCGCCGAAGCGTTCGGCATGACCGGCACCGGCATCGTCATCACCGCCGACACGGCGAGGTGGGCGATGCAGTCGGCCGTCACCATGACCGGTTTTGGAACCTCCGTGATCGGCTGCGGCGCCGAATGCGGCATCGACCGCGAAGTGAGCCCCGACGAGACGCCGGACGGCCGCCCCGGCGTGCGCTGCCTACTGTTCTCGTTCTCGCCCGACATGGTGGCGGGTCAGCTCAAGACGCGCGTCGGCCAGTGCGTTCTGACGAGCCCCGGCTCGGCTTGCTACAACGGTCTCGTCGCACCGCAGCAGATCAAACTGTCGACGGGGTTCCGCTATTTCGGCGACGGCTGGCAGACAGCGAAGAAACTTGGGCGCCGCCGCTTCTGGCGCGTGCCGGTGATGGACGGGGAGTTCATCGCCGAGGATACCGTCGGCGTGACGACGGATGCGGTGGGCGGCGGCAATCTGCTGGTCCTCGGTCGGGACCGCGCCGGAGTCCTCGAGACCTGCGAAGCCGCTGTCGCCGCCATCGCCAAGATCGACGACGTCATCACGCCGTTCCCGGGCGGTATCGTGCGCTCCGGCTCGAAGGTCGGCTCGAAATACAAAGGCGTCATAGCCTCGACCAACGATGCCTTCTGCCCGACGTTGCGCGGCGCGGTGCGCTCGGAATTGTCGCCGGACACGCTCGCGGTGCTCGAAATCGTCATCGACGGGTTGACGGCGAAATCGGTCGGCGACGCCATGCGCGCCGGATTGAAGGCGATCACCGAGGCGGGACAAACGCGCGGCGTCACGCGCGTCAGCGCCGGCAACTACGGCGGCAACCTCGGTCAGCATCACTATCATCTCAAGGAGCTGCTGCCATGAGCCGGCTGGTGCTGACGTTGAAGGCGGACCCGGCCGAGCGCCTCGACATGCGAGCCATAGTGCCGTCCACCCTCGCGGGCAAATCCTTGCGCGAGATCGAAGGTCTGGTCATCGGCACGACCAACGCACCGCTGACCGTCGCGGACGTGTTCAAGGTTTCGGGCCAGCCCGGCGAAGCGTTGGCCATCGCCGGGGGCTCGCCGCGTCTCGACTGCGTCGGATGCGCGCTCGACGGCGGCAACGTCACGGTCGAGGGCGATGTCGGCGCTTATGCCGGGGCGGGCATGACGGGCGGCAAACTCACCGTTCACGGCAATGCCGGGTTGCAACTCGGCGGCAGCATGAAGGGCGGGTTCATCCACGTCACCGGCCAGGCCGGAGACGAAGCGGGCGGCATGGTGTCGGGCGGCCGCTATGGCATGCAGGGCGGAGCGATGGTCGTCGAAGCTGGCATCGGGGCGCGCGCTGGGCACCGCATGCGGCGCGGCACCATTGTGACGCGCGGCCGGTTCGGCGAGGGCGCCGGAACGCGCATGATGGGCGGCACGCTGTGGACCGAAACCGGGTTCGACGCCGATCCGGGCATGCAGATGCGCCGCGGCACGCTGATCGGTCCCTCCGTGGCGCGGCTGCTTCCCACGTTTGGTGACGGTGGATGGCACGATCTCGTCATTCTTCGCATTCTGTCGCGGGATGCGACCGCTCGGCTCGGGTCGCTGGCGCCGAAGCCGTTGCCGGCCAAAGTGCGCAAGTATTCGGGCGACCTCGGCATGTTCGGCAAGGGCGAGTTGTTGCTGACGGCCTGAACCTTGCGGCTTGTGATCCAGAGCCGGACCGCGTGCGTTCTCCGGAGTCGGGGGCCTGTGGTTCGTCGACGGTCCCCACAAACTGTCTGCTGGAGGCCCAATGCTCGCGATCGTCATATCGGCGTGCCTTATCGCCGATCCGAATGTCTGCAAGGACCACAAGGTGCCGCTGCTGTTCGATGTTTCGACCAGCATGTGCATGTTGTACGCACCGCCGCACTTCGCGAAGTGGGCGGAGGACAACCCGGAGTGGGCGATCAAGAGGTGGCGCTGCGCGGCGGCGAGCGAGCAGGACGGTTAAAGCGGGCGCGTAACGTCGGAGCCGTCGGCAGCGTAGTGAGCAAGGGGATGCGCTCATGACGGGCGCCTGCGACGGAGGTTCCTCATGCGGCGTTACACCCGAGTTGCTCGCGATGAATGGGGCTCGGCGATCGGCTGGTCGGCACGGAGCATCGTCGCTGGCATCGCGGCCGTTCTGGTCATAGGCCTTCGACCTGTGCCCGCCGCGGCGCAGGACATGCTCCAGTTTCTCGATCTCAAATCCGCCGAGTTCACCACCTCCGAATTGTCGCGCGGCGACGTCGAAGCGCTGCTGGCGGCGCGCAAGCCGGGTTCACCGCTCGACCTATCGGCGAAACGCTTGAACGGCCTCGATCTTTCAGGTCTGGACCTGTCCGGGGCCAACCTCCAGTCGGCCCGCATCAACCGGACCAACTTCAAAAACGCCAAGCTCGACGGCGCGGTGCTCGACCAGGCGTGGGCCCTCGACGCCGATTTCACCGGCGCGACATTCAAGGGCGCCAGCCTTTTCTCGACGCAGTTCATTGGCGCAAAGATGGATGGGGCGGATTTCACAGCCGCACGTGTAGCCGGCGATTTCTCACGCGCCAGTCTCAAGGGCTCCAAGTTCGACCGCGCCGACCTCTCCGCCGACATGCGCAACCAGTCGATGGGGTTGATGCGAGGCGTGTTCCGTTCCGCCGATCTCGACGGCGCGTCGTTCCGTGACGCCAA
>JBKBNR010000223.1:0-5151 GCA_046295315.1 Hyphomicrobiaceae bacterium | reverse complement strand
ACGTCGAAATCGAACGCCAGCGCATCGAAACCGCCATCCGCGCGCTCGACCGCCGCCTGAAGCTGCTGCGCGAGGAATATGCCGATGTCGCGTCGCTGTTCGAGCGCGGCTTCGCGGCGAAGCCTCGCTACATGACGCTGAAGCGGCAAGTCGTCGAACTGGAAGGCGAGCACGCCGAGCAGACGCTGCGCCTCGCCGGGCTTGCCGAGCGCGCCGCCCGCCACGTCGTCCGCGCGCCGGTCTCAGGCGTCGTGATCGGCCTCAAATTGCACACCGTCGGCGGCGTCGTGAAACCCGGTGACACGCTGCTGGAGATCGTGCCGGCCGACGCGCCGATGATCGTCGAAGCGCGCATCAAGCCGGCTGAGCGCGACTCCGTCCGCCTCGGGCAGACGGTCGAGGTGCGGCTGACCAGCCTCAATCGCAAATCCACCCCGACCATCACAGGTGAGGTTGCTCACCTCTCCGCCGATGCGCTGCGTGACGACAAGACCGGAACCAGCTATTTCATTGCCCGCACGGTTCTGGATGCGCGGAGCCTCGCGGCCGCAGGCGTCGGCGCCTTGCAGCCCGGCATGCCGGTCGACATCATGATCAACACCGGCACGCAGACACCGCTCGGCTATCTGGTCAAGCCGTTGCAGGACGGTCTCGCCCGGACGATGCGTGAACGCTGACGCGATCGCCGGGAACTCGAAGTGCCGGCTGTGTGAAGCAATCGAAACTGATGAGCATTTTCCGGCGTCTCAACCTCCGTCCGATCACGGTGCTCCGCGCCCGCCCCGTGCGATTACGCTGTCGAATAATGTTATCGTGGCGATATAGTCGCGGACGCGCCTTACCGGTCGAGGATCCCCGGTGGGTTTCGACTCGTCGGTCGCGGCGCTGGAGTTCGTGTGATGATCGACAAACTCGAGTTGTTGCTGCACCTGGCGCGTGAGCGGCATTTCGGCAAAGCCGCCGAAGCGGCCGGCGTCGCGCAGCCGACGCTCTCATCTGCTGTCAAAAGCCTGGAGGAGCAACTCGGCGTCATCATCGTCGAGCGCGGATCACGGTTTCGCGGTTTCACGCCGGAGGGCGAGCGCGTCCTCGCCTGGGCGCGCCAGCTTTCCGGTGACGCGCGCGCCATGCGCCAGGAAGTCGAAGCGCTGCGGCGCAATCTGTGCGGCGAACTGCGCCTCGGCGTGGTGCCGACGGCGCTGCCGGCGGTGACGGAACTGACTGTGCCGTTCCGCGCCCACTGCCAGGACGTCAAGTTCAAGGTTCTATCGCTGACGTCCAACAGCATCCTCTCCAAACTTGAAAACCTCGAACTGGATGCCGGGATCTCCTACCTCGACGCCGAACCGCTCGGCCGCTTCAAGGGTGTGCCGCTGTACGAGGAGCGCTATGCGCTGCTGGTCGCACCGGATGGACCGTTCGAGGAGCGCGAGACCGTGACATGGAAGGAGGCAGGGCGGCTGCCACTCTGTCTGCTGTCCTCGGACATGCTCAACCGGCGGCTGGTCGATCAGCACTTGCGGGACGCTGGCGCCGAGCCGAACTGCACCGTCGAGTCGAACTCGATGCTCATCATATATGCGCATGTGCGAACAGGCGGATGGGCGAGCATCATCCCGGTGCGTCTTGCGGAGGAGTTCCAACGGCCGGGCCGCTTGCGCGCCATACCGCTGGTCGAGCCGGTCGTGACCCACATCATTGGATTGGTATTGCCGGATCGCGACACGCAGACGCCGATGGTCGCCAAATTCGTCAAGCTCGCCGAAAAAGTGTTCCCCACCTCGGCGGGACAACCCGAAAGGCCGGAGAGTGCGGAACCCGCGGAGGCACGGCTAGGCAAGGTGCCAACGGGAAAAAGGCGGCGCGTTCAATAGGATTCGGCTATGGCGTGACGGGATCGCGCTATTGAACCCAGCGCCCTGAAGGACCATCTTCTGCGGCATCCTGTCTCAGTTGGGGATGCCGATGAGTCGCCACGAAGCCTGGAGCGAGGAGCGCACCCGCGCCATCGTCGCTCGACATCAGCACCTTGAAGGGCCGCTGCTGCCGATCCTCCACGACGTGCAGGCGACGTTCGGGTTCGTGCCCGAGCAGTCAGTGCCGGTGATCGCGCAGGCGCTGAACCTGTCGCGGGCCGAGGTCCACGGCGTCGTCACCTTCTACCACGATTTCCGCCGTGCCCCTGCCGGTCGGCATGTACTGAAGATTTGCCGCGCCGAAGCCTGTCAGGCGATGGGCTGCGAGGCGCTGGTCGCCGCCGCCGAGGAGCGCCTCGGCCTTTCTTGCGGCGAAACCAGTGGTGATGACCGCGTCACTCTCGAAGCGGTCTACTGCCTCGGGCTGTGCGCCAACGCGCCGGCCGCGATGCTCGACGGCAAGTTGCATGGCCGTCTGACGGCGCAAGCCGTCGAGCGGCTGCTCGAGGAGTCGGGAGCATGACACTGCGAGTTTTCGTCTCACGCGATACGGCGGCCGTTGCCTGTGGGGCCGACGATGTGGCGCACCTCATCACCGATGCAGCGCGCGCATCGGGCGCCGACGTTCAAGTGGTTCGCAACGGTTCGCGCGGTCTTCTTTGGCTCGAGCCGCTCGTCGAAGTCGAAGTCGACGGCGTGCGCCATGGTTTCGGGCCGGTCGACACGCGCGTCGCGCGCGAGTTGATCGCCGCCGGCCTGTTGGACGCACAGCGCGCGGGAAGCATCGCGCACGCCTGCGCCGTCGGGCCTGTCGAGGAGATCGACTTCTTCAAGCGCCAGACGCGGCTGACCTTCGCACGCTGCGGCATCACTGATCCCGTGTCGCTGGCCGACTACCGTGCCCACGGCGGTTATGACGGTCTCGCCAAGGCGCTGACGCTGACCCCGGCCGGGATCGTCGACGAGGTCACCCGGTCCGGCCTGCGCGGCCGCGGTGGCGCCGGCTTCCCGACCGGCATCAAATGGAAGACCGTCCACGATGCCAAGGGCGATCAGAAGTACATCGTCTGCAATGCGGACGAAGGCGACAGCGGTACGTTCGCCGACCGTATGATCATGGAAGGCGACCCGTTCGTCCTCATCGAGGGCATGACGATCGCCGGTATCGCCGTTGGCGCCACGCGCGGTTACATCTATTTGCGCTCCGAATATCCTCTCGCCGCGGTGGCGCTGGAACAGGCGATTGCTGCAGCCAAGGCGGCGGGTTTGCTGGGCCAGTCGGTGATGGACTCTGGCCACGCCTTCGACCTCGAAGTGCGCATGGGCGCCGGCGCCTATGTCTGCGGCGAGGAAACGTCTCTGCTGGAAAGTCTGGAAGGCAAGCGCGGTGTGGTTCGCGCCAAGCCGCCGCTGCCCGCACATGTCGGCCTGTTCGGCCGCCCGACCATCATCAACAACGTGCTGTCGCTGGCGGCAGTGCCGTTCATCCTGGCGAACGGTGCCAAGGCTTATGCCGATTTTGGCATGGGACGATCGCGCGGCACCATGCCGATCCAACTCGCCGGCAATATCAAGCGCGGCGGCCTCTTTGAAACCGCGTTCGGTATCACACTCGGCGAACTGGTCGACGATATCGGCGGCGGCACATGCACGGGCCGCCCGGTGAAAGCCGTGCAGGTCGGCGGTCCGCTCGGCGCCTACTTCCCGCGCGAACTGTTTGCGACGCACTTCGACTACGAAGCCTTCGCCGCGGCCGGTGGTTTGATCGGCCATGGCGGCGTCGTCGTGTTCGACGACACCGCGAACATGGCAAAACAGGCGCGCTTCGCGTTCGCGTTCTGCGCCATAGAGAGTTGCGGCAAGTGCACACCCTGCCGCATCGGCGCGGTGCGCGGACGCGAGACGATGGACAAGGTGATCGCGGGCCAGAACGTGGCGGCCAACCTCGCCATCATCGAAGATCTCAGCAACACCATGAAGTTCGGATCGTTGTGCGCACTCGGCGGATTCACGCCCTATCCGGTGATGAGCGCACTCACACACTTCCCTGAGGATTTCGGCCGGGCGCGCCTGTTGCCCGCAGCGGCGGAGTGACCCCATGACACTGATCAAGGAAATCGACTTCGGTACCCCGGCATCGCGTGCCGAGAAGACCGTCACACTCACCATCGACGGCGTATCCGTGACAGTGCCCGAGGGCACGTCCATCATGCGAGCGGCGATGGAAGCCGGCACCGCCATCCCGAAGCTGTGCGCCACCGACATGCTGAACAGCTTCGGCTCGTGCCGCTTGTGCCTCGTCGAGATCGAGGGCCGTGCGGGCACGCCGGCATCGTGCACCACGCCCGTCGCGCCCGGCCTCGTCGTCAAGACGCAGACACCGCGCCTGAAGCAGATCCGCCGCGGCGTCATGGAGCTTTATATCTCCGACCATCCGCTCGACTGCCTCACCTGTGCCGCCAACGGCGATTGCGAATTGCAGGATATGGCGGGCGCCGTCGGCTTGCGTGACGTTCGCTACGGTTACGATGGCGAGAACCACACGACCGAGTTGCGCGGCGGCCAGACCAACGAACTGTTCAAGAAGAAGGACCTGTCGAATCCCTACTTCGCCTACGATGCTTCCAAGTGCATCGTGTGCAATCGTTGCGTGCGCGCCTGCGAGGAAGTGCAGGGTACGTTCGCGCTGACCATCTCGGGACGCGGGTTCGACAGCCGCGTTTCGCCCGGCATGGACGAGAGCTTCCTCGCTTCGGAATGCGTTTCGTGCGGCGCCTGCGTGCAGGCCTGCCCGACGGCGACACTGTCGGAGAAGAGCCTCATCGAGATCGGCCAGCCCGAGCATTCTAAGATCACGACCTGCGCCTATTGCGGGGTGGGGTGCACCTTCAAGGCTGAAATGCGCGGCGAGGAGATCGTGCGCATGGTGCCGTGGAAGGACGGCAAGGCCAATCGCGGGCACTCGTGCGTCAAGGGTCGCTTCGCCTACGGTTACACATCGCACCCCGATCGCATCTTGACGCCCATGGTGCGCGACAGGATCACCGACCCGTGGCGCGAGACGACGTGGGACGAGGCCATCGGCCGCGTCGCGAGTGAGTTCCGCCGCATCCAGAACCAGTATGGCCGCGGCGCCGTCGGCGGCATCACGTCATCACGTTGTACTAACGAGGAGACATTCCTCGTCCAGAAGCTCATCCGCCAGGGCTTCGGCGTCAACAACGTCGACACCTGT
>JBKBNR010000222.1:0-5155 GCA_046295315.1 Hyphomicrobiaceae bacterium | reverse complement strand
CAGAACTGCAAGCCGGCTTCCAAGACGATCGTGAAGACCAATTATCGCTACAATACGGTCCAGCAGGTGCGTAACGTCACCCGCTACCGCGACGTCACGCAGGTGCGCCACGTCAACAAGGTCCGCAACGTCACCAAGAACACCTACGTCAATGTCGTTCACCGCACTGTCAACGTGACGCAGATCCAGCCGGTGACGCGCGTCAACGTCGTCACCCGCATCCGCCCCGTCACCAAGGTGCATGTGCAGACCCGCGTGCATCACCAGACCGTCTACCAGCACAGCCATCAGAACGTCGGCCACACGGTTTACCTCGGCGGCCGCACCACCTACTCGCACGGCACCGTCGTGCTGCCGGCGAGCACGCTCGTGTATGGCTCGACGCGGCATATCCACGGCGGTTCGCGCCATGTGAACTGCGGCTGCTGATTTCACGACGTCGCGCAGCGACCATGCGCAGGCCCGGGTGCCGCACCCGGGCCTTTCGCGTTTCCGTGCTCACGCGGAACGCCGCATCTCGGCGTCGTTCGCCAGAATAATGCGTAAGGAGCTGGCGCGCCGGCCCAGCGCACGATCTCGCCGCGGGCTTCCACCGTGACGACTGCGACGGCGTTGCGCGGAATGCATCTGGTGCCGCTCACGGTGGGAGTGTCGCGCCGAGAGGTGTGTGCGGTGAACGGCACGCTCAGGACGGTGAGTTTGCTAACCGTTCGTTACCTTGGGTTGAACGATGTGCCTTCGCGTCCACACGCCGAACTCTGATGCTTCGATCTTTCATTTTGGTACGTGTTTCAACCTGTTGGTAAGGGGTGCTGACGCACAATCGTCTCCATCAGCCTATGACGGGCAGTACGAATTGGGAGCAGATGATGCTGCATCATATTGAGCTTTGCCTGGACGAGATCGAATGCGAGGTCGAGTTCCATTTGGCTTCGTCCATGAGCGCGCTGGAGCGGCAAGAGCTCAAAAGCAAGATCGACGAACTTCGCGCGTTCGTCGGCGCGCTTGCTTCGGCGGCCCATCACACCAGCGTCGCCGGTATCACCGCCGACAAGCCGGCAACGGAAATCATCGCGGATCAAGCTATTGCATCCGCTGACGCCCCAATCACTGCGGCCACACCCATCGCAGAACTACGGGATGACGATCTGACCATGATCCGCGGCATCGACGCATCGACCGCCGCCGCGCTTCGCGCGAAAGGCGTGACGACATTCGCCGCCATCGCAGACTGGCGCGCCGACGACGTTCTTGCGAACGCCGTCGAGGGCATCTCCACGCGACGCATCGCGCAGCAGTGCTGGATCGAGCAGGCCGCGATCCTCGCGACGGGGCAGCTCACCGACTATGCTCGTCGCCTGCAGCGTGGCGAGCTTGCGGCACTCGTCGCCATGCCGGAACCGGTGACGTTCGCCGAGGCCGATACGACTTGGCAGGCCGACACTATGACCGCCGGCAAAGCCATCACCATCGGCGCCATCGAGATCAATGCGGAGAAGTCGAACTTCCTGCCGCCGGTCTTCGAAGCCGTTGCACCAGCCGCGAAGCCGGCGATCGTTGCGGCTCCGGCCATCGGGAGCGTGGGTGAGGTCGTGAACGAAGCCGCCGATCTGGCGACGGCCGCCTGCGACGCCGCCGAGGCCAGCGCGCGGAACGAAGTTGTAGCGTTGACGAAAATGCCAACGCCCGCAGCCAAGGCGGGATGGGTCGGCCGCATGTCGCTCGCGGCTTCGCTCATCCTGCTGCTGTCGGTCGGCATCCTGGGCATCGAGAGCAAGCTGCCCGTCGCCGCCTCGTTGCTGCACGTCGTTAGCGCCGACTAACCCGGCTGAACGTACTCGGTATCAGGCGATGCGAAATCATCGCGGCGCCTTTTGCGTTCAATCGAGGATGCTCTTGGCGTAAAGATCCGTGCGACGGTCGCGGAAGAAGCCCCAGTCGGCGCGATAGCTGGCGATGGCGTCGAGATCGAACGTGTGGAGAAGCACGCCCTCGTCCTCGGCGCCGAAGCTCTCGACCAGTTCGCCGGTGTGGTCGCTGATGAACGAGTGGCCATAGAAGCGCTGCTTGGCGCCGGCGTTCTCCTCGATGCCGATGCGGTTGGCGGCGATCACCGGCACGGCGTTCGACACCGCATGCCCCTGCATGGCGCGCTGCCACATCAGGTGCGTATCAAGGGCGCCGTCATAGGGTTCAGAGCCAATCGCTGTCGGGTAGAACAGCACTTCGGCACCTGCCAGCACCATGGCGCGCGCAGCTTCCGGGAACCACTGGTCCCAGCAGATGCCGACGCCGATGACGCCATACCGCGTGCGCCACACCTTGAAGCCGGTGTCGCCGGGGCGGAAATAATACTTCTCCTGATAACCGGGCCCGTCTGGAATGTGGCTCTTGCGATAGACTCCGAGCATCTCGCCATCGGCATCGACCATGACGAGGGAGTTGTAATAGCGCGGACCATCCTTCTCGAAGATCGAAACGGGAATTGCGACCTTCAGCTTCTTGGCGAGCTTGCGCATGGTGAGCGTGCAGGGGTGCTCGGCAGCGGGATAGGCCGTTTCGAACCATCGCGGATGCTGCTCGGTGCAGAAGTAGATGCCCTGGAACAGCTCCGACGGCAGCACCACCTGCGCGCCGCGTTTCGCCGCCTCGCGCACGAACGCTTCCGTCTTGTCGATGTTCTCCGCCATGTCGAGACCGTACGAGGTCTGGATCGCGGCGACGGTGATCTTGCGCTGCGACATCAGGCTGGCTCCTGCTGGGTGATGCAATGGAACGAACCGCCGCCCGCCTCACCGAAGCCGATAAGACCGCGCGACGGCACGCCGACGACTTTGCGGGTCACGAACACGCCCTGCAGCGCCTCGAGTGCCGCGTCCTCGGTCGAAGTGCCGTACACCGGCACCACCACGACGCCGTTGGCGATAATGAAGTTCATGTGCGACGCCGGCGAAATCTCGCCGAGCTTGTTGCGGTAGCGACCGACGCCGGGGATGCGCACGACATCGAGGCGTCGCCCTGCCGCATCGGTGGCGGCGGCGAGTGTCGCGGCGATGGCATCGAGGGTCGCGGCGTTGGGATCGTCGTCACCGGCCGGGGTTTGGCAGACGACGCGACCGGGCGCCACGAACCGCGCGATATTGTCGATGTGACCGTCGGTGTGATCGTTGGCGAGGCCCTCGTCGATCCAGATCACCTTGCGGGCGCCGAACGCCTGTGACAGCGCCGCTTCCGCCTGCTCGCGGTTCCAGCCGTTGCGATTGGGGTTGAGCAGCGTCTGCCGTGTCGTCAGCACTGTGCCGTCCCCGTCGTGATCGACGGCGCCGCCCTCGAGCACGAAATCGAAGCGGCGGACCGGCGTACCAGACACCCCGGCGACACGATCACCGACCGTCGCATCGTCGGGCAAATCGTATTTGCCGCCCCAACTGTTGGTGCGAAAGCGCAGCGCCACTGGCCCGTTCACGGTCGAGGCGAAAATCGGCCCCGTGTCGCGCAACCAGATATCGCCATAGGCGGCGGCCACCAACTCGGCCGCATCTCTCACCGCCGCTCGCGCCGTCGCCTCGGCTTCAGACCCGTTGACGAGAAGGCGCACGCGGTTGGCGTGCTCGGCGAGGACGCGCACCAGCGCCGCGACGTCGGCGCGCGGACTGGCGAGATCACCGCCCCATTCGTCCGCATTCGCCGGCCAAGCCGTCCAGATCGCCTTTTGCGGCGCCCACTCGGCGGGCACCCTCACTCTATCCTGCATCGCCGGTCCAGTTCCTCGATGTGCCGACGCCCGTGGGCGCCGCCATGTTGCAAGACGCGCCCGCCGCGCCCGGCGCACTCATGTCAAAAAGTCGAACGCTTGTGAAGCATTGCAGCAGCCGCGAGGGGCGCGCGGTTGCGCCCTTTCGGCGGCAGACCGTTTCATGGCCGGCCGACGGGTGCCGGTCTGCCGTCGCTCGACTCGCGCCCACGGGCGGGCTTTATGGGACGATCAGAAATCTGCCGGGGGAGGACATTCACATGGCGCATTGGGTCCGGTTCGAGAAGGATGGCGAAGCTGGGTTCGGCACGCTCGACGCCGAGGTCATCACGGTTCATCGAGGCGACATGTTTTCCGGGGCGACCGCCACCGGGGGGCGAGTGAGCCTCGGCGAGGTGCGGCTGCTTACGCCTTGCGTACCCTCGAAGATGATCTGCCTGTGGAACAATTTTCGGGCTCTCGCCGCAAAACTCGCCGCTCCCATCCCGACGGCGCCGCTCTACCTGCTGAAGCCGACGACGTCGTTCATCGGATCGGGCGAGGCTGTCCGCCGCCCGCCCTCCTACAGCGGCAAGATCGTCTTCGAAGGCGAACTCGGCATCGTCATCGGCGAACGCTTGAGCGACGCAAACGAGGCCGAGGCGGCAACGGGCATCTTCGGCTACACCTGTGTCAACGACATTACCGCTGCCGACATCATCAACGCCGATCCGTCGTTCCCGCAGTGGGCGCGGGCCAAGGGGTTCGATACCTTCGGCGCGTTCGGGCCGGCGATCGCGACCGGCCTCGACGTGGCGGGCGCCAGCATCCGCACCGTGCTCAACGGGACCGAGCGTCAGAACTATCCCGTCGCCGACATGATTTTCCCGCCGGCGCGACTGGTCAGCCTCTTGTCGGCCGATATGACGCTGCTGCCGGGCGACGTCATCGCGTGCGGCACCTCGGTCGGCGTCGGCGTGATGAAGGAGCCGGGGAACGTCGTCGAGGTATCCATCGACGGCATCGGCACGCTGTCGAACACGCTGGCGTAGCGCGGTCGAACACGCTCGCGCAATGCGCCGGGCGCGCTGTCGTGGCCGTATCGTACCGTCGGCGGCGAGTGGCAGAACCAGAGCCGGAGGCCAGGGGCTGCTCTGCAACGCGATTGCCAGCGCCGGTCGAAGGCGAGGCGCAACCAGTGGTGGCGGCGGGGATCAAGTCTGGTATACTGAATGCCAAAATTGGGGCCGACGCTAGAAGCCCCCAACGAGGAGGAACGAATGGCTATCAAGGATTTGCTGGTCGCCTACGACGGCAACGAAGCCTCGCAGCGGGCGCTGGAGTTCGCCGCGCAAATGAGTGCCAAGTACGGCGCCGCGTTGACCGGCCTTTCGGTCTCGAAGCCGGAACCGTTCGAAAGCC
>JBKBNR010000221.1:0-5206 GCA_046295315.1 Hyphomicrobiaceae bacterium | reverse complement strand
GCGACGGCTGGGTCGAGCACGCCGCAGGGCGATCCGCGGTTCGCCTATATCAAGTACGACTGACGGCGCCGCCGCAGATTATCGCACTGAGTCATGGGTACCGCTCGGGGCTCAGCTCCGCGCGGCGCTCGTTGCTCGCCGTACATAACGCGCCGCAGACCGCGTTTCACGCCCGGAAAGCACCGCATGTCCATCCCCACTGCCTTCGACGCGATCATCGCGCTCGGTTCCAACATCGGCGACATTCGCGCCAACATGGCGCGGGCGCTCGAACTGCTCGGCGCCGCGGGTGACGTGGCCGTGGTCGCCCGCTCTCGCGACTTCAAGACACCGCCCTGGGGCAAAACAGACCAGCCATGGTTCGCGAACGCCTGCGCGGGCGTCGCGACGCGGCTTGCCCCGAAAGCGCTGCTGGAGCGATGCCTTGCGGTCGAGCAGCGGCTCGGCCGGGTGCGCACCGAGAAGTGGGGGCCGCGGATTATCGATATGGACGTGCTGGTGCATCGGCACGGGGCCTTCGAGGACAGCGAACTCGTGCTGCCGCATCCGCGCATCACCGAGCGGGCGTTCGTGCTGGCGCCGCTGGCCGACATCGCACCCGACCTCGAGTTGAACGGCCGCAGAGTCGTGGATTGGCTGAACGACGCGGACACGACTGGGGTCGAACCATTCGCGACTGCGCAGGTTATGCTGCCGCGTTGCGCTGACCGCTAATGGGCCTGCGCCTCCGCGTCTGCGTACCCTCTAAGCCGTGTCTTTAGTCGTGCTCTCAGTCGTGCGTCGGGTTTTCGTGCTGAGGGGCGGGCTTTCAGCAACGACAAAGCCCGGCGGGGCACTCTGGCCCCCCGGGCTCGCCGGATCGATCATCTGGGCTCGCGTGGTGGCGATGTTGCCGTGTCACAGTTGCCATTTGCGGAAAGGCAATTATCGGAGCCAAGTCCGAAACCATAGCCCTATTTCGCGTCTCGGCGGTTGGACAAGTGCCAATCAAACGCCTGTTAGAGCCGCCTTTGATCACCATCATAGATTTCGCGCACTTGACGGCAGCAGCCCTTTTTCCTGGCAGGCGAGCGCAGACCTAAGTTTTACGCCCGTTATCCCTTGGATATGCACACGCATATCCCATCCATGAAAGTAAACCACTGATCGTCATTTATGCGACGCGCAGTTTTCAGCTTTTCAAGTCCTGGCCACTATTGCACTCGCTTCGCGGCAAGCAATCAATCAGTGGCGTTCAACTACCCGGCGGAGACATTTTCTTAGACCTCCTCTCGAAGGGATGATTGAAGTGTGCTCCTCGATTTTCGAGCTGTCAACGGCAAATGATCGCTGCGCTGCGATGGTTTTTTCAAAGCGCATCTGATCGCATTCAACGAATTGGAAACTTCTTCTTTCAGTGTCGGAGGTTTCTGGCGATTTCGCGTCGGCGACATCGGCTGCCGCCGCAAGCGTATGATCGGCACGGGATGCGCAGGTATCGCAAACCTCAGCCCGACGTGGTTAACGTGCTGGTGAGCGTTTTCAGCTAGCGTCTGGAAATTCAAGTGGCGGCGTCCGTTGAGCGGCGGCCGACGGTGCTCGGAGACCCAAGGCGATGCAGAAGTCAGTGTCCATAATCGGCGGTGGCGCCGTTGTCACGGTTTTGGCCTTGGCGGTGTGGGCCGGCCTCGTCGGCTCCGCCACACCGCTGACGCTGATGCTCGATCCGACGACCTTGCACCTGCCTTCGGTGGTCTCAGGCGCCGCACTCGGCGCTGCACTGTGCGCGCTGCGCGGCGTGCCATGGCTGGAGCTGCCGCGCCGCGCCTTCCGCTGGCTGCTGACCAACGAACAGAACCTCTACCGCGCGGGCGCCGCCGGTATCTGCCTCGCCATCCTCATCTTCTACTGAGCAGCGCCGGTCAAAAAGATGGCTGGTCGGGGCCGCGGTCTCGGCGAGAACCCGACGCGCACGCGTGCCGGGCGGCCGCATTTCAAGCGTATCACCGCGCTCGACCGTGTCGCCGAGCGCAGCGTTGATCTCCCGCTGGTGCCGCTCGCCTCCGCCCTCGGTGCCACGGCGCGCCTCGCCGACCGTCGGCATAGGCCCGGCCGGCGGAGATGGTGGCGTTCGTTCGGACCGGGCCACCTGTCGCATGCTTGCCGCAGATCGCGCGTCTCGATCCACGCGCGCCATGCGGCGCCGTATCGGGTCGGCTGTGGCGCCCCATCGAAGTCCCGGGAGGTTGCGCTGCTTTGCTTCGTTGACACGACGTCCTGCGGCTTCGACCCAGGTTGCGGCTTCGTCCCAGGTGATGCGGGCGGTTCCATGCCCGCTCTCCGTGCGGCCGACACGGACGCCAACGGCACTCTGCATCTGCCCGCACTCGGGCCCTTGTCGGCACTCTGGACATGCCCCACCCGCCACGTCCGGCCGTGGCGGCGACAGCTACGACAAAGCCGCCGACGAGACGGCCAACGGGTTCCAGAACGCCGGGTTCGACGGGCGCGGGGCGGCGGGGCGCTCGTTCGAAGCCGCTGGCCTTGCGAGGCTCGAACGGGTCGCCCCGCTCGTCGCGCATGGGCCGGTCGGCCGAGACACGTTAGTCTTCGGGGAACCCGGGGTGGCTCCATAATGCAATGAGGCGATTCATCCGCGACAACGGGGCGGTAATGGCGGATGGGGTGGGATTCGAACCCACGGTGGGCGTGAACCCACGGCGGTTTTCAAGACCGCTGCCTTAAACCACTCGGCCACCCATCCCTCGACGCGCGGCGCCGCAGGGGACGCGCCAGCCGCAGGATTCTTCTGCAGACTGTGCTGTAGAGCAGGCCGGGCCGGGTGTGAAGCGCCGGATGGCAGAATATTCCAGTGTTCCATCTCCGACACTCGGTTCCCGTCGATGCGCCCGACCGACCAAGTGTCGGAGCCGTGAGGAACACAGGCCACTCGATGATTGTCTTGTTGTTGTCGTCACTGACGCGTGGCACTTCAGGCTTCGGCAACCGGGGAGCAAGCATTGGCGGCGCAACACGGTTGCCAGCCCGACGGAGGCCTGTTGCCGCGCGGCGTCGCGAGGGCGGGGGCTGTGGCGGTTGGTCGGACACCCACCCCGACGGGCACCGCCGGCTGGCGACGCCGGCACAACGTACCGGCCGATACCGATCGCCACGGCGAGGCAAGCCGTGGGCTCACGCAGTCGAGTCTCGTAGCGGCCCTCGGCACCGCAACTCTGACGATATGAGTCTTTTCCACGGCCCACAGCGTCCTTGCGGCGGTGCTTCGAGGCGCTTGTTAATATCGTCATGGTAAGGATGCACCAGCGCCCTGCTTTCACCATAACGAGCGGTCACGCACGGCGCAGAAGCCGGCGCTTGCCGAGTCGCGGAGGCGTAGATCGGGGATGATAGGGCGATGCAACGCAGACCCACCATGACGAGCGCCGACGTGTCGGCGCTCGACGATGCGACGGCGTATGCGGTCCCGCCGAAGTCTGCATTCGCCGGCTTGGCCGCGACGGTTTTCGCGGCGCTGGCGCTGTCGGCCTGCGCTCAGGGTAATCGCGCGCCGTCGAGCCAGGCGTCCTGGGCGACGACCGAGCGCCCGTATATGTTTCCGCCGTCCAAGGTCGAGGTGCCCGCGAGCCCGCGCTTGGTCCACGGATCGGCCGCCGTGCCGAAGGGCGGCGGCGCATTCAAGATCGGCAAGCCGTACAAGGTCGCTGGCCGCTGGTATGTGCCGCGCGACGAACCGGGCTATGATCGGACGGGCGGCGCCTCGTGGTACGGCGACGACTTCCACGGCCGCAAGACCGCCAACGGGGAGGTGTTCGACAAGCATGCGCTGACCGCCGCGCATCCGACGCTGCCGCTGCCGAGTTACGTCTATGTGACCAATCTCGACAACAACCGCACCGTTCTCGTGCGCGTCAATGACCGCGGTCCCTATGTCGGCACGCGGATCATCGATCTGTCGCACGCCGTCGCACATCATCTCGACTTCGAGCGCAAAGGCATCGCCCAGGTGCGCGTGCGCTACGCCGGCCGTGCGCCGCTCGACGGCAACACCACGCGCGAGGTGCAGCATCTGGCAAGCCAACCCTGGTACAACGGGCGCGCGCGCATCGCCGCCGACGATCATGCCGGGTCGAGTGACCGCGGGCCTTCGGGCGCGCTGCGGGCGCAGCGCTGAGCCACGAACGCGAGCAATGCGAAATTCGGCGACCACCGCAGCAGACCGCCGCGGTGATTCGCATGACGTCGTCGAGGTCTGCGCGTCAGCGGCCACAGGCGGGGTGACGAGCGCTGAAATCGCCTGCGATCGCGGCGATTTCCCCACCTCCGGTTGACATCGCCCGACGCTGGCCTCGATAGTCCGCGCGTTAACCAAACGCCCGGAAGGTACGGATGGGACACTCGATCACCGAGACGTGGCCGCCACGGCTGAAACCGGCAGTCCACGTGCTTCTCGCCATCCTGACGCTGTTGGCCTGCTCACTGGCGCCAGGCGAAAGAGCCAGCGCCCAGACGACGCCGACCGGGGCGATCACGACCAAGGCCAAACACGCCGTTCTCATGGATGCGACGTCGGGCGCGGTGCTCTTTCAGCACAATGCCGACGTGCTGGCGCCGCCCGCCAGCATGAGCAAGCTGATGACGCTGGCGGTCATCTTCCGCGCCTTGAAGGCCGGCACGATGAAGACCACCGACGCGGTCACCATGAGCGTCAACGCCTGGCGTACCGGCGGCGCCCCGTCCGGCACTTCGGCGATGTTCGTGCCGGTCAACGAGACGGCGACGATCGAGGAGATGCTGCAAGGGATCATCGTGCAGTCGGGCAACGATGCCTGCATCGCCATCGCCGAACACATGGCAGGGAGCGAGGCGGCATTCGCCGGCATCATGACGGCCGAGGCGCGGCGCATCGGCCTCGCCAAGGCGACGTTCCGCAATGCCACGGGTCTCTACAACCCGGAGCACCTGATGACCGCCCGCGAACTCGCCGATCTGGCGCGCTACATCATCAAGGAGTATCCCGAGCAATTCGCCATATTCGGCCAGAAGGAGTTCCGCTACCGCAAACACCGCTTCATCAACCGCAATCCGTTGCTGTTTCTGGATATCGGCGCCGATGGCATGAAGACGGGGTACATCAAGGAGGCGGGTTACGGCATCGTCGGCACCGCGCAGCAGGAGGGGAGGCGGCTGATCGTCGTCGTCAACGGTC
>JBKBNR010000220.1:0-5228 GCA_046295315.1 Hyphomicrobiaceae bacterium | reverse complement strand
GTAGCCGGGTTCGTAGAACAGCACATGGCCGAGACGACCGCCGACGATAACGCCGAGCGTCGTCGCCAGCAGCAGGTCGTCGGTCATCGGTTCCGTCAACGGCGCGCGGTTCGCCCGCCACAGATGGTCACGCGAGATCAGCCGCTTCACATACAACCAGCCGAGCAGAAGCCCCGCCATGTAGGCGAGCCCGTACCACTTCACCGACAGCGGCCCGATAGCGATTGCGACCGGATCGATATTCGGGAACGGTATGGCGAGGAGTTGCACGGCTCGTTCCTTCGTCGATGATCCAAGGCCGCCCCGTTCCGCAGGCCAGGTCCGCGGCTCGCGTGCGCCGGCATCGGTGTTGTCGACCGGGCGGTTGCTGTCAAGCGTGGCCCGGCGTCGCGACGCCATGCAGGTGGGCGCTTGCCGGGAGCATCCTGCACCGCCATAGTCGCGCAAAATCCGCCGGCGACGACGTCCGCTGGCTTCGATCCGGCGGAGAGCAGCAAAGGACGACGCGCCATGACCCAGACCAATAACCGCCTGTTCGACGAGTTTGCCCGTGTGATGACGGATGCCGCCGGCGCGGCGCAGGGCGTCAAGCGTGAGGTCGAGACGCTGATGCGCGCACAGGGCGAGCGCATTCTGCGCGAAATGGATGTCGTGTCGCGCGAGGAGTTCGAGGCGGTCAAGGCGATGGCCGAGAAGGCGCGCGCCGAGAACGCCCGCTTGGCGGCACGGCTGGCCGAGATCGAGCAGCGTCTCGGCATCGTTGCGGCGCCCTGACGTGTCGAGGAGACATCCCGCGCGGATGCCTGGGGTTTCCACAGACTTCGCGCGCGGGCCGGCGGATTTGGCCGGTGTGGCGCATTCCACGGGGACAATTGCCCCCTCGGCTTGCGACTCGGGAGAGCGTCTGTTTTCGTCGCCGTGTCGTGACGGCCCGGCGCGTGTGGCCTGGCGGTAGAATGCGACGACGACGTGACGCACGACGGCACCACCCGCAATGACAAGAACCGAGGACGGCGCATGGGATCGACAGAACGCGGCTACGACCGGATGCGCAATCCGATCGATCTGATCGAGCACATCGCCTCGACCCATGACTGGTCCTTCGACCGTGCCAGCGACGACGAACTGACGATGGTGGTCGCCGGAACCCGCACCGACTATCAGCTTTCGGTCAACTGGCGCGGTGATCTGGAGACGCTGCATCTCGCCTGCGCCTTCGATTTCAAGACGCCTGATTACCGTTCGAGCGAACTCTATCGCCTCGTCGGGCAGATCAACGAACAACTCTGGATCGGCCACTTCGACCTGTGGGCGCAGGAAGGGTTGGTGATGTACCGCCAGACGCTGCTGCTCAATGGCGCCGTCGCGACGCCGCGCCAGTGCGAGACGCTGCTGACGGCGGCGCTGGAAGCCTGCGAGCGGTACTATCAGGCCTTCCAGTTCGTCGTCTGGGCCGGTAAGGAAAGCCGCGAGGCGCTCGTTTCGACGATGTTCGAGACCGAAGGACAGGCCTGATCCGGCGCGTCGCCCCGTCGTCGCTGCCGGTCGATGCTGCCGGCAAAGAGGACGACATGGTTTTCAAACTCGACGGGCGCTTGCTTCTGGCTGGGGCGGGCAAGATGGGCGGTGCCATGCTGGCGGGCTGGCTCGAGCGCGGCCTCGATCCGTCGGCGGTGACAGTCGTCGACCCCGGTCCACCGCCGGAAGTCGCGGCGCTGATCGCTCAGGGCGGCATCACACAATGCGCGGAAGCATCGTCAGCGGCGGCGTCGCCGGCTGTCATCGTCGTCGCGGTGAAGCCGCAGATCATGGATGCGGTGCTGCCGGGGCTGGCGAAAATCGCTGCACCGGAAACGCTGGTTCTTTCGATCGCAGCCGGGCGCACCATCGCAGGGTTCGAACGCCACTTCGGCCGAACCGCAGCGGTTGTGCGCGCCATGCCGAATACCCCGGCCGCGATCGGTCGCGGCATCACCGTCTGCGTCGCCAACGCCGCGACGGCGCCGGCTCAACGCGACCTCGCGACCAGCCTGCTGGCCGCGGTCGGAGAGGTGGGATGGATCGACGACGAGCGCTTGATGGATGCGGTGACGGCGGTTTCGGGTTCCGGCCCGGCCTATGTGTTCCTGCTCGCGGAAGCCCTCGCCGCCGCTGGCCGCGCGCAAGGTTTGGATGCAGCGCTCGCCGACCGTCTGGCGCGCGCGACGATCGCCGGTTCGGGTGAATTGCTCCGCCAGTCGGATGCGTCCGCCGAGCAGTTGCGCCGCAACGTGACGTCGCCCGGCGGGACGACGGCGGCAGCCCTCGCCGTGCTGATGCGCAACGGCACCGGTTTGGCGGATCTGATGGCCGAGGCGATCGCGGAGGCGACAAAAAGAGGCCGCGAACTGGCCGGCGGTTGAGCCGGCCCTCGCGGCCTCGGAGTTGAAGAACCCTGCGGGCCCGCGACAGGCCGTGGTGTGCAGAGTTGGCAGTACGAAGCGCCCCCCGGGAGCCCGAGCCACAGGAGGCAGGCCCGGCCCCGGAACCGGCGGATGAGGACGCGTGGCAAGCGCCTGATCACCATCTGATATGGTATAATGTTACAGCGGGGTGCAATGGGCATTTTTCCCGAGTAACGAATTTGTGTGCCGACGTGTCCTCATGCGAGGCCGCGACCACTGCCGCCTTCACGCTCAAGCGACGTCAAGTGTCTGCGATATATAGCTAAAAATCGGGCTTAGCGGCCGAAGATTCGTTGCCGGTAAGCAGCGGTTGCATAATTCAACAATTATCGTAATATTGAAGCATGGATACTGAAAATGCCGTTCGTGCCCTCGGGGCGCTGGCCAGTCCGCATCGATTGGAAATCTTCCGCCGCCTCGTGGCGGCGGGCGATGCCGGTGCGACCGCGGGTGAACTGGCCGACGCGGCGGGCATCGCCGCCACCGGCCTGTCGTTTCACATCAAGGAACTGGAGCGCGCCGACCTCGTCGACAGCGAGCGTCAGGGCCGCTTCATCCGCTACCGGCTCAACGTCGCCGGCATGCGTGCGCTGCTGACCTTCCTCACCGAGGATTGCTGTGGCGGGCGCCCTGAGCTGTGCGGCGTCGACGGTGACGCCGCCGGCGAACTCGCAACCTGCTGTCCACCCGTGTCGCAATCGTCCAATCGAGTAACCGAGCCATGACCAACCCGATATCAGCGGACCCGCAACGTCAGTTCAACGTGCTGTTCCTGTGCACCCACAACTCGGCGCGCAGCATCATCGCGGAGGCGATCATGAACCGTCTCGGTGGCAAACGCTTCCGCGGCTTCAGCGCCGGCAGCCAGCCCCGCGGCACGGTCAATCCTTTTGCCCTGCGGCTGCTCGAGAAGCTGAATTACGACACGTCGGGTGTTCGCTCGAAATCGTGGGAGGAGTTTGCGGCTCCCGATGCGCCGCGCATGGATTTCGTGTTCACCGTCTGCGACAACGCCGCCGCCGAAACCTGCCCGGTGTGGCCGGGCCAGCCGATGAGCGCCCATTGGGGTGTCGCCGATCCGTCGGAGACCAAGGGCAGCGATGCCGAGATCGCGGCGGCCTTCGCCGACACGCATCGCATGCTCTATCAGCGCATCTCCATTTTTATCAACCTGCCGATCGACAGCCTCGACAGCTTGGCGCTGCAGCGTCAACTCGACGCCATCGGCAAGGTCGGTGGAACCGACGAGCAGCGCAATTGCGCCTGAGGATCGGTGGACATGGCGGGACGTAAGCTTGCTGCTGAACTTGTCGGGACGCTGGTGTTGCTCACCGCCGTGGTCGGTTCAGGTATCATGGCCGAGAGGCTTTCGGGCGGCAACGACGGGGTGGCGTTGCTCGCCAACTCCATCGCCACCGGTGCCATTCTGTTCGTCCTCATCACCATGCTGGGGCCGGTATCGGGTGCGCATTTCAATCCGGCGGTGACACTCGTCATGGTATTGCGCGGAGATCTCTCCTGGCGGGATGGCGGCGGCTATCTGGCGGCGCAAGTCGCCGGGGGGCTGCTCGGCGTCTTCCTTGCCCACGCCATGTTCGATGTTGCCATCCTGCAAGCGTCCGCGAAGGTGCGGACCGGCAGCGGGCAATGGATCGCCGAGGCGACTGCGACGGCGGGGCTGGTGATGACTATTCTGTTGACCCTGCGCGCGCGGGCCGAGGCGATCGCAACGAGCGTGGCTCTCTACATCACGAGTGCCTATTGGTTCACGGCTTCCACGTCGTTCGCCAACCCTGCCGTCACCTTGGCGCGATCCTTCACCGATAGTTTCGCGGGTATCAATCTGGCCGACGCGCCGGCATTCGTTCTGGCGCAAGTCGTCGGCGCGCTGACCGGCTGGGGTGCCGCCCACGTCCTCGTTCGCGAGGCGGTGGCCGAGGAGACGGACACATGAGCGTGACCATCTATCACAATCCGAAGTGCGGCACGTCGCGCAACACGCTGGCGATGATCCGCGCCTCCGGCGTCGAGCCGCGGGTGATCGAGTATCTGGTCACGCCACCGACGCGCTCGCAACTCGTCGATCTGCTGGCACGCATGGGTATGACGCCGCGGGCGCTACTGCGCGAGAGTGGCACGCCCTACGCCGAACTGGGCCTCGGCGATGCCAAATGGAGCGATGACGATCTGATCGATCAGATGATGGTGCATCCGATCCTCATCAACCGGCCGATCGTGGTGACGCCGAAAGGCGTACGCCTCTGCCGGCCGTCGGAGGTGGTGCTCGACATTCTCGACAACCCCGACATCGGCGCTTTCATCAAGGAGGACGGCGAAGTCGTACCGGCGCGGCCGCGCGGCGCTTGACCTTCGGGTCAGGACTGGCAATCCGACCGCCCCGAACCTACCTCTCCCGCAGTCTTGAGGCAGTTCGGGGACGACGGTCATGATCGACGAGACGACACCGAAAGGTCGCATCGCTGCGGCGGCCTTGGCGCTGGCCGCGGAACGGCCGTGGCGCGACGTGACGCTGCGCGACATCGGCGACCGCAGCGGGCTCGGGCTTGCCGGCCTTCGCGAACACGTTCACGCCAAGGGCGACGTCATTGCCGTGATTGCGCAACTCGTTGACAACCAGGTGCTGGAAAACCTGCCGCCGCTGGAACCGGGCGATGCCAAGCGCGATCGGCTGTTCGAGGTGCTGATGGCCCGTCTCGACGTGCTGGCGCCGCACAAGGCCGCCATCCGCTCCATCGTCGCGGACGCCTCGACCGAGCCTGCCGC
>JBKBNR010000219.1:0-5267 GCA_046295315.1 Hyphomicrobiaceae bacterium | reverse complement strand
GCGTCGCGGTGGCGTTGATCGCCGGCGAGGCTTGAACGAAAACACCGATGGACGACGGTTGCGGTCCCTTCCAGTGCGCCAGCAGCCGCAGCGCCACCGAGCGCAGGTAGGCTTCGACCTTGGCATCGCGGACGACGATCAGATCGTTGGCGCTCAGCGTGTTCGCGACATACGAGGGCTCACTCGAGAACTTGATCTGTCGCGTCGGATCGGCGGGACCGAAATTGAGCGCTTGCGCCGGTTCGTTGGACGATGGCAGCGCCGAAGCCAGCGACGACACCACGTCGGCGCCGCCCGAGCAGCCCTGCAACGCCAGCCCGGCCGCCGCGGCGACGAGGGCCAGTGGTGAGCATCGTGCGATCCTCAACATGCTTCGGCTCCAGCCCCCCGCGACACATACCCACCGCGACTGATCGTCGATTTTGGCACCCCGGGTCCGCGGCACGGCGGTGTGCTGGTGATACCGGAGGCCTTGGTGATCCAGCCGGTACCGCCGCCGGGCAGCGGCACCTCGTAAAGCCCATCGTTGACCGCAAGAATCGGCACACCCCTCTCTTCCCCGAGCAAGGTGCGCGGGAACTGACCGGGGTCGAGCATGGCGACGCGCTGGCCGGACCGGTCGAAGATGGCGACCTTGTCGACATTGAACTGGCGCACGATGCCGTGCCGGGGCGTCATGTCGGCCGGGGCGGCCGCACGCAGCGAGCCTGACGGCGAGGCGGGATCGAACGGGCCCGGCTGGTGGCGCACTTGCGTCGCGCCAGACCGGCCCGCATCGACAGCCCTCGGAGTGGCGACGACGGGCGGCTCGAAGATCGGCGGAGCGGTGGACGTTCCAGCGACCGGCCGCGAGTCCGGCGACTGCTGTGGGGAATACAGGGGCGCGGAGCGGTCGCTGGCGACGGCGGGCGGCGCATCGCCAGCGGGCGGCGCATCGCCAGCGGCGTTCGCTGGCGGGGTCTGGTTGTTGCTCGAGCAGCCGGCGAGCGCCGAAGCAGCCAGCGCCAGAAGAAATAGGGGCAGCATGCAATAGCGTCGTCGAGGCGCATGACCGCGCGACAAATCAACAACGTGAAATGCGCGGATCGGCACGCAATCCCCCCCCCGACCTCCGCCCAATATACAACACGCGAAATCTTTACTCGTTTTCCGATGGAGAACAAGTCGGATTCGATCGGCCCGTATCGAGACGTGTTCACAGGGGCGAAAAAGCCCCGGTCGCCGCTGGCGCATTTTCAGGCCGTCAGGCGGTTTCCGCATTTTCCGACGAATAGGGAACCAGGGTTGCGAGCGCCACGCACAACGCCAGCCAATTGCCGGGTGACCAATTCCACGACTGATACATGACCCACGTTGCGGCGAGTGCCAACACGACGCCGAACGTGCCGACCAGAAGGCGCGGCCACCAGCGATGCAGCGTCTGTTGCGACGCGACACGGCCGATCAGAGCGACCGACATGAGCCACACGAACACGAGTGCCAGTTCGACGATCTGCGACCATGTGTAGGTCCACACGGCGACCGGCGGCTCTCGGACATAATCGGCGCCGAATTCCAGCAGGTTGGTCGCGACGGCGGCGTGCACTGCAACCCCTGGCACGTTGCCGACCACAGGGGACGTGATCTCGTCGTGCACGGCCGTCACGCTGGCGCCGTAGAACACCATGCGCCCGGCAACGAGCTGCGCCTGCGCCTTGCGACAGTCTGCGATCGGCAATGCCCCGCAATTCGACAGCCGTCCGAGGTAGTCGCTCACCGTGGCGGTCTCGTAGGGGATGCAGAGTCCGCCGCCAAATCGCGAGAAGGACGGGTCGAGAACGCCGCGCACGAGCGTATGTGCGGTCTCCATCGCGATCAGCATCGCCTTGCTGGTTGCACGGTCCTGCTCGGGGCGGCAGGCGGCGGGCAGTGGCCCCTCTACGGACGCGGCGTGGAAATACGACCACAACGGCACCAGCCGCCGATTGACGTCGGGTCCATCGGCTTCGACCAACTCCTCGAGCCGGGCAATGTCTCGACAGCCTTTGAACCGCGTCGCCGTCTCGGCTGGCAGCGCACGGCAATAGGCCAGGACGGCCGCCAGCGCCGGGCTCGGCTCGATGGGAAGCCGCTGGTCGGCGTCGGCCGGAGGATGCGCGAACGTCTCACTCGGCTTGACGGCCACGGCATACACGTTCGCGTCGGTGTTACGAGCGATCGTGAGAGCAATTGCGGATTCGCCCAGCACGGCGATCTGGCGGGACGCCTTGCATCGTTCAGGCAACGGCTTGCCATCGAGGTTCTCGAACAGGGCATCACAGCCGTCCGCCGCCACCGATCGGGTGCGCGCGATGTAGACCCGAGGAGCGGCGGCGGTCCGTCGGCCATGGTCCAGCGTCAGCGGTGGACATGCAGCACTGGTGGCGGTCGGGCGGGTCCGCAAATCGGACGCCAACTGGTCGAGGTCGGCCGAGATGGTCCTCTCACCGCGCTGGACGACGTCCGCCGGATTGCGCGTGCGCACGTTGCGAAACGTGAAGTCGATGAACAGGCTGCCGGGGCCGCGGCAAAGCACCGATTGGACGATCTCGGCATGGTTGCGAAAGGTGATCGGATAGCCGAGTTCGCCGTTGATTTCGTCGGCTGAGTGGTCGTCGAGCAAAATCAGAGAAACGGCGCGGGCAGCCTCTTCATCGCGGAACAGCGAAAGGACGCGGAAAGCGAGATCGCGCGATGCCGTGTAGGTGGCGGAATAGAGCCCGAGCGGATCGAGAACGAGAACGAAGGCATAAATCGCGAACGGCCAGAAAATGGCGGCAAGAAATCGCCCCAAACGCTGCAACATCTGATCGTGTGCTCCCGGCCGTCACGAGCTCTGGGCGGCCACGCGATCGGCCGTGGTGACGGCCGGTTTCGAAGCGCCCGCATCAAGTTTCGATGCATCCGAGATTGACGCACAACACCATGTCGAGGGCAAGGATGCCACGGCGGGCCGGCCGCCGAGAAACGTGGTCTTTGCCGGCTCACCGGCCGGCGGCCGTTCGGGTGTGCCTTCGAGAACGGTCCCCACCAGTCGCCCCTCCCCCCGCTCCTGGTATGACCCGACCCAGGGCGTCGTGCCACGGACCTCTCGATGGACAGCGCTCCCGAGCAGGTGACGGCGTGCGCGCCAGCAGGTTCACGGACCGACGGACGTGGCGATCCGGCGGCAAGGGAATCGCGACGCGGCGGCGGGCCTTCTCACGACGCCCTGCAACTGCGACCAGACGCGCTTGCAGAGGTTGCGAGCCGTTGGGCGCGCCCCGGTCGTGTGCAGCGGCGGGGCTGCGGGCGGCCGCGCGGCGGGGCGCGGCCGGCGCCCCACCGCCACGTCCAGGCATTGCCGGCGAACGTCGTCGCCCGGACGGGAAAAAATCGCATGGACCGGAGGACGTTGGCGCACCCGACAGGATTCGAACCTGTGACCTCTGCCTTCGGAGGGCAGCACTCTATCCAGCTGAGCTACGGGTGCGTGGGGGCCTGATCACAGGCATGTGGGTAAATACCGCATTCGATCCGCACGGGCAAACGCACATTTCGGTCGTCTGCAACGGCTGCCCCGAACGGCGCGACGAGACTGGCATGCCAGCTTTTCCCCATCACGGCGCTCGCCCCGCAAGACGGCGCTGGCGGATGGCGCGCTGCGACAATTGCAACATGTTAGTTTTATGATGATGAATCATACGTCCGCACAGAGGTTTGGCGCAATTGTCGTCTTGACGACCCGGCGATCATCTGTTGCGCTGCGGTACCCTGGATTGCGTGAAGACGTGGCGGTCTGGGGTTCCGCGACGATGAGGCCGGGCACACAACACGACGGGGCCGCCGATGCAATATCTCGCTTACGAACTGGCGCATATGATGATCCAGCCCATGCGGCTGGCGGCGAAAACTCTCAAACATTCCGCCGATATGCCGCTCAATCCGTTCGGGCAGACGCCGATGATGCGACAGATCTCGGCGGCCTGCGAGGTGTTCGAGGGCGTCACGAGGCGTTACGGCAAACCGGATTGGGGCATCGAGAGGACGCGCGTGCAGGGCCTCGAGGTTCCGGTGCGGCAGGAAACGGTGTGGTCGAAGCCGTTCTGCAACCTGGTTCACTTCGACCGGCCGGAGGAGCTGCTCGGCAAGCGCTACGACCCCAAGCTGCTGATCGTCGCGCCGATGTCGGGCCACTATGCGACGCTGCTGCGCGGCACCGTCGCGGAGATGATCAAGGAACACAATGTCTACGTCACCGACTGGGTCGATGCCCGCGACGTGCCGGTGATGAGTGGCCGCTTCGATCTCGACGACTTCATCGATTACGTCATCGAGATGATTCAGTTCCTCGGTCCCAATACGCACGTCATGGCGGTGTGCCAGCCGAGCGTCCCGGTGCTGGCCGCAACCGCGGTGATGGCGGCGCGAAATGATCCCGCGCAACCATCCTCCATCACGCTGATGGGCGGGCCGATCGACACGCGGCGCAATCCGACGCGGGTCAATAAACTCGCCGAGGACAAGCCGATGGCTTGGTTCGAGCGCAACGTCATCACCCACGTTCCCTTCGGCAACGCCGGTTTCATGCGCGCGGTCTATCCCGGTTTCATGCAGTTGACCGGTTTCATGACCATGAACCTCGAGCGCCATACCCAGGCGCACCAGAAGCTGTTCGACAATCTGGTCAAGGGCGACTGCGACAGCGTGCAGGCCCATAAGGAATTCTATGAGGAATACCTGGCGGTCATGGATCTGCCGGCGGAGTTCTATCTGCAGACCGTCGAGACCGTGTTCAAGACTCACGACCTGCCGGACGGCCGGCTGCGCCACCGCGGCGAAGTGGTCGATTGCGCTGCGATCACCAAGACGGCGCTCATCACCATCGAGGGCGAGCGCGACGATATCTGCGGTCTCGGCCAGACGGAAGCGGCACACGACCTGTGTCCCGGCATTCCGATCGACGAGCATTATCACTATGTCCAGCCCGGCGTCGGACATTACGGCGTGTTCAACGGCACGCGCTTCCGCACCGAGATCGCACCGCGCATCCGCGAGATGATCCGCACGGTGCAGTTCAAGCGTCGCACGGCCAGCAAGGCTCCGATCCCGAAGCCGTATCACAAGCTGCGCGGCGATCGTGACGTCCAGTACGACTGGCGCACCGGCAAGGCGACCGTCAACGGCGCCGCGAACGGCGCCGCCGAGTAAACAGGCGAGATGAAGTCGTGGCAACCCGGTCTACGCGTTGCGTCCGGCTAAGATCGTCA
>JBKBNR010000218.1:0-5281 GCA_046295315.1 Hyphomicrobiaceae bacterium | reverse complement strand
CGTTCGCCACGGCATCGCCATGCACGGCGAGCCCGAAGAGCCTAAGGACTTCGCGCATTTCCGCTATGCCGATCCCGCGGCGCCGAAGGGCGGGCGCATCACCATCGGCGTCGTCGGCTCGTTCGACAGCCTCAATCCGCTGATCGTGCGCGGCAACGCCGTCGCCGGCATGCGCGAGTACGTGTTCGAGACGCTCATGGCGCGCAGTCTCGACGAACCGTTCTCGCTCTATGGCCTGATCGCCAGCGGCGTCGAGATGCCCGACGACCGCAGCTCGATCCTGTTCCACCTCGACCAGCGCGCGCGCTTCTCCGACGGCAAGCCTGTGACCGCCGAAGACGTGCTGTTCTCGTGGGCCCTGCTGCGCGACAAAGGGCGGCCGAACCACCGCGCGTACTATGCCAAGGTATCGCGCGCCGAGCGCGTCGGCGATGGGGCGGTCCGCTTCGTGTTCGATGGTTCGGGCGACCGCGAGTTGCCGTTGATACTCGGTCTGATGCCGGTATTGCCACGACATGCCTTCGACGCCGCGACGTTCGAGCAGACGACGCTTGCGCCGCTGGTCGGCTCGGGACCCTACACCATCACCCGCGTCGATGCCGGGCGCTCCATCACCTACACGCGCGATCCGAACTACTGGGGGCGCGATCTCGCCGTCAATCGCGGCCGCTTCAACTTCGACGAGGTGCGCTTCGAATACTACCGCGACGCCACCGCCATGTTCGAGGCCTTCAAGTCGGGCGGCATCGACGTGTGGAACGAAGAGGACCCGGCGCGCTGGGCGGGCGGCTATCGCATCCCGGCGGTCGAGCAGGGACGCATCGTCAAGGCCGAGTTGGCGATCGGATTGCCCGCCGGCATGACCGCGCTCGTTTTCAATGCGCGCCGCGACGTGTTCAAGGATCAGCGGGTGCGCCGCGCGTTGATCGAGCTGTTCGACTTCGAGTGGGTCGACAAGAACCTCTATCACGGCCTCTACAGCCGCACCGAGAGCTTCTTCGAGCGCTCGTATCTTTCCGCGCACGGCAAGCCGGCCGACGCCGCCGAGCGCGCGTTGCTGGCGCCGTTTGCGAGCTTCGTCGCGTCCGACGTTCTCGAAGGCCGCCACGCCATGCCGGTGTCGGACGGCACCGGCCTCGACCGCAACCAGTTGCGCAAAGCGTTCGACCTGTTGAAATCCGCCGGCTACGAGCTTGCGGGCAAGACCATGACACACACCGCGAGCGGTAAGCCGCTGTCGTTCGAGGTGCTCGCTCAGTCGACGGCGCAGGAACGCCTGCTCGGCGGCTTCGTCGCGACATTGGCGCGGCTCGGCATCGCGGCGCGTGTGCGGGTTGTCGACAGCGCGCAGTACCAGTCGCGGCTCAACGACTACGACTACGACATGATTCAGGCGACGTGGCCGTCGTCGCTGTCGCCGGGCAACGAGCAATTGTTCCGCTGGGAATCGAAGATGGCGGCGACACCCGGATCGTATAATTGGGCGGGCGTCGCCAACCCGGCTGTGGATGCCATGATCGGCGCCATGCTGGCAGCCAAGGACCGGGGCGACTTCGTCGCCGCGACACGCGCTCTCGATCGTGTGCTCATCTCCGGCGATTATGTCATCCCGCTGTTCCACCTGCCGCGCCAGTGGGTGGCGCACTGGCGCGATCTCGGCTACCCGGCGCGGACGCCGCTGTTCGGCTACAATATCGACATCTGGTGGAAGCAACCGGGAATCGAGCGATGACGGGCGCGATGACAGGGGCGGAAGCGGGGCAGCTCGGCTTTTCGGGTGAACCGCCGCCGCGTGATTTCAACATGGCCCGCTATGTCGTCGGAGGTGCCGCGGCGCGGGATGCATCGAAGATCGCACTCGAGGTCTACGCCGATCCGTCTGGCCCGCCCGCAGAAACGTGGAGTTACGGCGAGATCGAGCGCGCCATCCTCGCCCTTGCGCAAGGGTTCCAACGCCTCGGCCTGGTGCGCGGCGACCGCATTGTCATCCGCCTCGACAATACCAGCACCTATGCCTTGAGCTTCTTCGGCGCCATTGCCGGCGGCTTCGTTCCGATCGCGACATCGACGCACCTCGCGGCGGATGAAGCGCGGTTTCTCGTCGAGGACAGCGGCGCGCGCGCCGTCGCGCTCGCCGATCATCTGCCGCGCGACGGGAACGCCGCCAGCGTCGTCGTCACCACCGCCAGCGACATCGCCGGCATGATCGCGTCGCGTGAGCGGGCCGACTACGCCGCCACCAACGCCGACGACCCGGCGTACATGGTCTACACCTCCGGCACGACGTCGCGCCCCAAGGGCGTCGTCCACGCACAGCGCGCCGCGTGGGGGCGCCGTCCGATGTATCAGGGGTGGTACGGCATCGGACCCGGCGACCGCATGCTTCACGCCGGCGCCTTCAACTGGACGTTCACGCTCGGCACCGGGCTCACCGACCCATGGGCCAACGGCGCGACGTCGATCGTGCTCACCGGCGCGCGCGACAGCGCGGTGTGGCCGCGCCTCATCCGACGCGCTGGCGCGACGCTGTTTGCAGCCGTGCCCGGTGTCTATCGCCAGATGCTGAAGTATTGCTCCGCTCGCGACCTCGCCGATCTCCCCACACTGCGTCACGGACTGACCGCCGGTGAAACGCCACCCGCCGACCTCTTCGAGGACTGGAAAACCGCGACAGGGCGCGACCTCTACGAAGCGCTCGGCATGAGCGAGATCTCGACCTACATCTCGTCGTCGCCCACCGTGCCGCGCAAGCCCGGCAGCGCTGGAAAGGCCCAGCCCGGACGCTCGATCGCGATTCTTTCCGAAGATGGTAGCGAGACGCCGCTGCCCGCCGGCGAGACCGGACTGCTCGCCGTCCACCGCAGCGATCCGGGCCTCATGCTCGGCTACTGGAACCGGCCGGACGAGGAGGCGCAGGTTTACCGCGGCGCATGGTTCGTCGGCGGCGATCTCGCGTCGATCGACGCCGAAGGGTACGTGACCCACAAGGGCCGCGCCAACGACATCATGAAGGCGCTCGGCTACCGCGTCGCGCCGCAGGAAATCGAAGAGGTTCTGGCGCGCCATCCGCAGGTGGCGGAGGTCGCCTGCGCAGAGCGGCCCGTGCGCGCCGGCGTTTCGATCATCACCGCCTTCGTGGTGCCCCGCGATGCCGCGCATTCACCGGCGGCGCACGACCTGGCGGCCTTCGCCGCTGCGCATCTCGCGCCCTACAAATGTCCGCGCGAGATCGTTTTCGTCGCAGCCCTGCCGCGCACGGCCAACGGCAAACTGCTGCGCCGCGCGCTGGGTTGACGGCCAACGCGCAGCGTCTCGTCGGGCAACTTGCCGATCAATCAGAGACGCGCGCCAGCACTGGCACCGCCTGAGCGCGTTTGCGCGCGACCGTCGTCATCGTCACCGCCACCGCATAGAGTACCAGCACACCGGCGACATTGACGACCACCACCGCCAGCGTCGCCATGGCCGTCATCTGGAGAATGAACCCGCCGAGAACCGACAGCACCTGACCGACCAGAAACACCGGCAGAGCCTGACTTCCGACGACACGGACAAAGCGCGCAATTTGGCCATGCAGGCGATCGCCCAGCGGGCCAGACACATAGAATGCGACGTAGGCGAGCGCCGCGAAGTGCACGACGCGAGCGACGCCGAGATGTGTCTTGTCGTTCAGACGGGAAATGATCTCGGTCGTCCAGGCCGAGAAGCCAATTGCGTTGTACAGCCCGTGGTGAGCGAACGGCACCGACGCGATGATGATCGCCAGAGCCAGCGCGACTGCCCACCGTCGGCGCGGCGGCGCCGGCAGCCACCCGCGCCCGATGGCGAAGCCGACGAAAAAGAGCATCTGCCAGGAGAAGGGATCGAAGAACCAAACCCGGTCGCTCCATGGTTCGGCCGGCAACTCGAGCCAAGGCAGGTCACCGATGATCCACATGCAGTAAACAAAGGCCGCCACCGCATAGGTGCTGATCCTCGCAAGTGCCATGACCAAGGGCACCATGGCCATCACCACGATGTACGTCGGCAGGATGTCGAAGAAATTCGGCACATAGCGAAGCGTCAGTAAGGCCGTCAGTATCTCGCCCGACTGATCGACGAGGAAAGGCCCGTGATTGAAACCATCGACGAACATCGTGCCGGTGCCCGCCCAGCGATCGAACTGGACGTTCATCGAAACGATGACCAGGAAGATGGCGATGTGGGCCCAGTAGAGGTGCCAGACGCGGCGTCCGACCTGCACGGTTCCGGCGGCAAAGCCCTCGTTATCGTAGATCCGACCGTAGGCGAATGCGGCGGCAAGTCCCGAGCAGAAGACGAAAATCTCAGCCGAATCCGAAAAGCCGAACTTGCCCGGCATTAAGTCGCCGAGCGGGTTCATCGGAACGTGCACGATGAAGATTATGATCAACGCCAGGCCACGAAAAAAATCGACGCGCGGATCGCGGGGGCGCGTCGAATTCAACCGGCTCGGTTCCGTCATGGCTTGGACCTTGTAAGACTGTGGATCGCATGGTGCGACGCAACACAACTTAGCTCCGAGCAGAGCGGCGCATTGCAGCAATTTTGGGACTATTCACAGTTCACTGTCTCTGCCCGGCGCAGCAGCCACAGAGCAACCGATGTGCTCACAAACTGGTCAGCCTCTGGCCACTTATCGCTCAGGACGCCCGCTTCACAAACTCTCGTTCATCTGGCGAATGCGTTTGGCCATCTGGCTCATGATCGCAAGGGCGAATTCCGGCGCCCCGCGCACCAGGCGGATGAACATCTCGCGGTCGATGGCGATCAGTTCCGTTGCCGCGGCGGCGGTGGCGTTGGCGCTGCGCGGGTTGCCATCGACGAGGGCCATCTCGCCGAACACGCCGCCAGCGCCGACGCGGTCGAGCACTTCGCCATAGACTGCGATTTCGACTTCGCCCGTCAAGACCACATACATCGCCCGGGCATCGTCCTCGGCGGAGAAGATGCGCTCGCCCGCCGCGCGCGTTTCGACCGGCAGGCCGAGCCGCACCAACTCCTGAAAGTCGAACAAAGCCTCGCCCGCCATCGCCGCGCTCCCAGACTTGCCGAATTGCGGCACAAGACTTAACCGTGCCGTGCGCGAGCGACAATCGCAAACGCGAAAGGCGCGAGCCGAGGCCCGCGCCTTTCCGCTGCTTTCGCGGATGCGCACCGATCAAGGCGCGTGGGTTGCTCCCGGTTCGTCCAGCGGCACGCCGTCGTCGCGCAGCACGACGTAGATCGCCGGGATGACCAGCACCGTCAGCAGTGTCGACGA
>JBKBNR010000217.1:0-5297 GCA_046295315.1 Hyphomicrobiaceae bacterium | reverse complement strand
GCCGCCGGACCCGCTGGAGCTCTGGAAGTCGCCGCCGTTCGAGCCGCGCATCGCCACGGAAAAAGGCAACGGCAAGGTCATCGTGGCGCGCGGTGCCGAGGACAACAAGGGTCAGTTGATGACCTTCCTCGAAGCGGTGCGGGCGTGGAAAGCGGTTGCCGGCGAACTGCCGATCGCGGTTTCGGTGATGATCGAGGGCGAGGAAGAATGCGGCTCGCCGTCGCTGCCGGGATTTCTCGCCAAGTCGGGCAAGGAATTGAAAGCCGATGTGGTGCTCGTCTGTGATACCGGCCAGTGGGACAAGGATACGCCCGCCATCACCACCATGCTGCGCGGTCTCGCGGCGACGGAAGTGATCGTCACCGGCCCGTCGCGCGATCTGCATTCCGGCATCTATGGCGGGCCGGCGATGAACCCGATCCGCGCGCTCGTCGGCGCGCTCGGGCAATTGCACGATGCCAGGGGTAAAGTGCGCGTGCCGGGCTTTTATGATGGCGTGGTGAAGCCGACGGCAAAGCAGGTGAAGCAGTGGCGCGAGCTTGCCGCTACTGCGCCGGACATGCTGGCGAGCGTCGGCTTGTCGACGCCAGCGGGTGAAACCAAGTTCAGCGCCATCGAACAGCTCTGGTCGCGCCCCACCTTGGAGTTCAACGGCATTACCGGCGGCTATCAGGGTGTCGGATCGAAAACCGTCATCCCGTCGAAGGCGTCCGCGAAGATCACCTGCCGTCTGGTCGCCGGACAAGACCCCGATGCCGTGCTGGCCGCCGTGCAGGCGTTCATCCGCTCGAAGATGCCGACGGATTGCAAGGTCGAGTTCATCGGCACGCACGGCAGCGCCGCCGTCGCGTTCGATACCGCGAGCCCGGCAATGCAGAAATCAGCCAGCGCGCTGACCGAGGAATGGGGCAAGCCGGCGGTGCTGATGGGGTGTGGCGCGTCCATTCCCATCGTCACCTCGTTCCGCGACAAGCTCGGCATGGACAGCCTGCTCATCGGCTTCGGCCTCGACGACGATCGCATTCACTCGCCCAACGAGAAGTACAACCTGACGAGCTTCAAGAAGGGCGCGCGAAGCTGGGCCCGCATTCTTGCCGCACTCGCCCGTTGATCGTGCGATGACGCGCAGGCCAGCGCGAGCGGCGCGACGATCAGCGGCGTCGGTGCTGCCAGGCGCGTTCGAGACGTGGTTTGAAAAGCGCGGGTGGCAGCCGCGCCCGCATCAACTCGCCCTGCTCGACGCGGCGCGGGAGAAGCGCTCGACGCTGCTGATAGCGCCGACCGGTGCCGGCAAGACTCTGGCTGGATTTCTGCCGAGCCTCGTTGCGCTTTCGGGTGAGCGGCGCGAGAGCCGCGGCGCTGGACTGCATACGCTCTACATCTCGCCGTTGAAGGCGCTGACCGTCGACGTCGAGCGCAACCTGACGATGCCGATTGCGGAAATGGGGTTGCGCGTGCGCACCGAAACGCGCACCGGCGATACGAGTGTCGCCAAACGCCAGCGTCAGCGCGTCAGACCGCCCGACATTCTGTTGACGACGCCGGAGCAGGTGGCGCTGCTGCTCAGCCATCCCGACGCCGCGCACCTGTTCGCAGATCTCGATACGGTCATTCTCGACGAATTGCATGCGCTCGCGGCATCGAAGCGTGGTGATCTGCTGGCGCTCGATCTGGCGCGGCTGAATACGATTGCCGGCACCCCCATGATCGTCGGGCTTTCTGCGACAGTCGCGCGGCCGAGCGAACTGCGCGCCTACATCGTGCCGCAGACGGAACCGGAGCAGCGCATCGCGCTTTCGCACCTTGTGACGGTGGCGGGTGGCGCCAGGCCGGATGTCACGATCCTCGAGATCGACGAGCCGGTGCCGTGGGCGGGACACTCGGCGCGCTACGCGATTCGCGAGATCTATGCAGCGCTGAAGCGGCACAAGCTCTCGATCGTGTTCGTCAATACGCGCATGCAAGCGGAGTTGGTCTTTCAGGAGCTCTGGCGCGTCAACGAAGCCTCGTTGCCCATCGGCCTGCATCACGGCTCGCTCGATGCTGCGCGTCGGCGCAAGGTCGAAGCCGCCATGGCGGCGGGAACGCTCAGCGCAGTCGTCGCCACATCGACACTCGACCTCGGCATCGACTGGGGTGACATCGACCTCGTCGTGCATGTCGGCGCGCCGAAGGGCGCTTCACGTTTCGCCCAACGCATCGGCCGCGCCAATCATCGTCTCGACGAGCCCTCGCGCGCACTGCTCGTTCCCGCCAACCGCTTCGAGGTGCTCGAATGCCGCGCCGCGCTGGAAGCCGCCGAAATCGGCGCGCAGGACGCGGAACTTTCACGCGCAGGATCGATCGACGTTCTGGCACAGCATATTCTCGGCGTCGCGTGCTCGGCGCCATTCGATGCCGACGAGCTCTTTTCCGAAGTGCGTTCCGCCGCACCTTATGCCGCGCTGCCGCGATCGACCTTCAACAAGACGATCGATTTCGTTGCCACCGGCGGATACGCGCTCAAAGCCTACGAACGCTTCGCCAAACTGCGCCGCGCCGAAGACGGCCGCTGGCGTATCGCGCATCCGCGGTTCGCGCAGCAGTATCGCCTCAACGTCGGAACCATCGTCGATAGCCCGCTCATCAAAGTGCGCATGGTCGGCCAGCGCACGCTCAAATCCTCTGGCAAAGGCAAGCCGGTGCAGGGCGGGCGCGTGCTTGGCGACATCGACGAGTACTTCATCGAGCAACTGCGCCCCGGCGACACGTTCGCCTTCGCCGGCGAGATCGTCCGCTTCGAAGGCCTGCGCGATACAGAAGCCTTCGTTTCACGCAGCCAGTCCAAGGATCCGATGATCCCGAGCTATGGTGGCGGCAGGTTCCCGCTGTCGACACATCTGGCAGAACGCGTGCGCCGCATGCTGGCGGATCGCGAGCACTGGAAGCGATTGCCGACGCCGGTGGCGGAGTGGCTGCGGTTGCAGGAGCACCGCTCGACCATACCCGCCGAAGACGAAGTGCTTGTCGAGACGTTCCCGCGCGACAAGCGCTTCTATCTCGTCGCCTATCCGTTCGAGGGGCGTCTCGCGCACCAGACGCTCGGCATGCTGCTGACGCGGCGGCTGGAGCGGGTGGGGGCACGCCCGCTTGGTTTCGTTGCCAACGATTATGGCCTTTCAGTGTGGGCGGCGCGCGACCTGTCGGCGATGATCGCCGATGGCGCGTTGTCGCTCGACGACCTGTTCGCCGTCGATATGCTCGGCGACGATCTCGACGCATGGCTCGCCTCTTCGAGCCTGATGAAGCGCACCTTCCGCATCGCCGCCGTCATCGCCGGGCTGATCGAGCGGCGTCATCCGGGCCGCGAAAAATCCGGCCGGCAGGTGACGATGTCCACCGATCTCGTCTACGACGTCTTGCGCAAGCACGATCCAGACCACATCCTGCTCCAGGCGGCGTGGGCCGATGCGGCAACGGGCCTGTTGGATGTGGCGCGGCTCGGCGACTTCCTCAATCGCATCGGCGGGCGAATCAGGCATCAGTCGCTCGCTCGCGTGTCGCCGCTGTCAGTGCCGATCCTGCTGGAGATCGGCAAGGAGATGGTGTCGCCGCTAGCGCGCGAGGACATGCTGCGCGAAGCGGCGCTGGAGATGGCGCGCGAAGCCGCAGCCGACAACAACCGGGAGCAAGACGGTGCTGAACCTGAAGCCTGACCGCTTGAGCGCTGACGACTTTGCCGATCAGCCGTTGATGCTGTGCGGCAAGTCGCTGCGCGCCGACATGTCGGGGGCGCTCTACTGGCCGGGGGAGCGCGCGCTCATCGTTGCCGACCTGCATTTCGAGAAAGGCTCGGCGTTCGCGACGCGCGGCCAGATGCTGCCGCCCTACGACACGCGAGAAACGCTGCAGCGCCTCGCGCGTGTCATCGACCGCTTTGAGGCGGAAACGGTCATCGCGCTCGGCGACAGCTTCCATGACATCGGCGGCCCTGCGCGGATGCAGGAGGACGATCGCGCGGCGCTGGCGATGATGCAGGACCACTGCGAGTGGATCTGGGTGACCGGCAACCACGATCCCGAAATCGCAGCCACCATGGGCGGCATCGTCGTGCCATCGCTCACGGTCGAAGGGCTGACGCTCTGTCATGAGCCGGATGCAGGGCGCGATTCACACGAAATCGCCGGCCATCTGCACCCCGCTGCGAAGATCGCCATGAACGGCTTCACAATGCGCCGGCCGTGTTTCGTCGGCAATGGACGCCGCCTCGTCATGCCGGCGTTTGGCGCCTTCACGGGCGGACTGAACGTGCTGGACGCGGCGTTCTCGCCGCTGCTCGGGCGTGATGGCATGAACGTGTGGATGCTGGGGCAGGAGGGCCTTTACCCGGTCGCCCCGCGCCTGCTGATCGAGGATTGACCCCGCGCGGGGTTGGCGGGGCGGCCGCGCGTGGGCAAAAATGTGCGGGGTTGGCGGGGCGGCCGCGCGCTAACAAATAAGCGCGGGGCTGGCGCGGCGGCCGGGTGTCGAGAAAAACCGCGAGCCGCTCAACCGCCGGTATGCGATGTCCCGTCGCGCAAATCCTGAGCGAACTCGGCTTCGAGTGCGGCTTCGAGCTGCACCAGGTCCTCGGGCAGGGGCATGCCATAGGCGCGCATCTGATTGAGCTTCTCCATCACCATCAGATAGAGCTCATGGCGATCCTGCGGCTCGTTCTGCATCCGCGTCATCAGGATGCCGAGTTCCGCCTTGATGTCTTCGATGTCCATGTCGCGCTCCCTGTAATCGGCCAGATCGTGCCGGCCATCATACCGCAATAGCGCGTTGGCAGGGGACGCGAATTGCGCCGGGGCAAAGCTTGCCGCAGCCGCTATTTCAAACTCTTGGCCACGCGCCAGGTTTCCTCCTGCACGCGAATGTCGGCCAGCATCCGGTCGAGCAGTAAGCAGGTGCGCTTGAACAGGTCGGAGCCGCGGCGATAGTCAGCGGGCGCGAAAAAGTCGATGCGGTTTGCCTTGAACAGATCGACGCATTTGTGTTTCGATTTACCGGGCGGATAAACCGCGATGGCGTGGCCGCCATTCTTCCTCATCACCGCCATCGACGGCACGTCGGTATCGCCGTCGCCGAAATAGATCATGTTGGAGAAGGGCACCGGGCGCTCGGCTTCCGGCATGTGCTGATTGATGTTGCGACCGAGGTCCTCGACGCCTTTGTTGATGCGGAACAGGTACTGGGTCTGGCCCGTGTCGGTGATGACGCGCTGGGGGTCGGGCAGATCGTAGGCCTCGACCCAGTATTCCGAGGCGAACACGGTG
>JBKBNR010000216.1:0-5304 GCA_046295315.1 Hyphomicrobiaceae bacterium | reverse complement strand
GTCTCGCATCCTCGACGGGCAGTTGGCTCTGCTGCACACGGGCCTGACGCACGACCACCTGGCCGATGGGCTCGACAATGTGCGACCCACCCGCCGTGCTCGCGACCCACGGATAGCTGATCGTGGCGCCGCCGGAGGCCATGCCGCGCACGAAGTTCGTGCTCTCGTCCACTGCCGTCGTCTGCTGATCGTACCCGGCATAGCTGTACGCGTCGGCGCGTAAATTGGCGAACGGCGTGTAGGTGATGCCGATCGCGTCGGTCATCTGGCGGCGCCACTTCAGCTCGGTGACGGCGCGCGTCAGGTCGTGGTTGCGATCGACGAAGCGGACCCGCTCCTGGCCGAATTTGTTGATGTAGCGTTCGGCGAACGCACCGTCGCGCGACAAACTGAGCACGTTGGACGACCAGCGCAATTCGCCGCCGAGAACCGGATCGGCGAAAACGTAGTTGTGGTCGATGACCGGGTGCACGAGAGCGTTCGACGAGTCGGTGTCGTCGAAGGTCAGACCGCCGAGATGATAGGCCCGCACCGCGAGGTAGTTGCGCTCCGAGATGCCCTCGAGGAACACTTCGTTGACGCGGTCGGTGAGCAGCACGCTGTCCAGCTTGTAGAAGCGGCGGAAGGTGTCGTCACTCTCGAGAGTGACGTCCCAGCCGAAATTCCACCAACTGCCGAGCGAGAACTTGCCGCGCGTCTCGATCGAGCCGCGCCACCCGTCGAGATCGTCGCGATTTTTTGTGGCGGCCGGAAGCTGATCACCGTCCTGGTCGATGGCCGCAAACTTGACCGAATACATGCCGTTGGCCAGCCGCTGGCGCCACTCCCCTTGCCACATGATGCCCTGCTTGGCCGTGAACATGGGATGAAACAGGAAATCGAAGCTCGGCGACAGCGCGACGTAGTACGGAACCTCGGTGTAGAAACCGAGGCTGTTGCTCGATACGCCGATGCGTGGCGGCAGGAAACCCGATTTGCGCTTCACCGAGGGATCGGCGTGCTGGAAATAGGGCAGGTAGATGATGGGCTGCCCGAAGATCTCGAACTGCGCGTCCTGGTATGTGACGGTGGCGGCCTTTGTGTCGTGGATGACGCGCGCCGCGCTGATGCACCACAGCGGCGGCATGCCGCCTTCGCTCTTGCACGGCGTGAAGCGGCCGTTGGTGAACTCCGTGACGTCGCCGTCCCGGCGCGTCGCCCGTTCGGCGGCGATGCGGGTGTCGTCACGCGCCACGACGCTCAGAGATTGTACGAAGCCATCGCGGAAGTCGTCGGTGAGGGTGTACCGGTCGGCACGGACGACGTTGCCGTTCGGTTCCTTGAGCACGACGTTGCCGACGGCGGTCAAGGTTTGCGCCGATTGATCGTAGACGACTTCGTCGGCGGTCAGAATGTAGTTCGAATAGTAGATCTCGACATTGCCGCGGGCGATGACGCTCGTGCCGTTGTTGTCATAGACGAGTTGATCGCCCTGCAGATACAGCGGCTGCGTTTTGTCGGGAGCTTTGATCTTGCCGAAAATCCCATCTTTCGGCGAGCGGAACGCCGTCGGCGCCGAGGTGCTGACTGCGGCGGCGGCGGGCGTGAGGTTGCGACGCAGGCTCGGGTCCTGGGCGGAAGCGGTGCCCGCGGTGACGAGGAACGCCGCGGCAAGAGCGGCCATGAGGGCGAAAATCAAAACCGAATGCAGCCCGACGCCGCCATGCGCGGGCCATCGCGAGAAAGCGCCCGCGCCGGCCGTACGGCCGATGCGCTCCCCCTCCCGGCGATCGCAAACCACCCCCTGTGGCCGCGCCCTACGCATCACTCAGCCGTCCTCCTGGTGCAACAGCACAGTTAGTGAGACGATGATTGCCAACAAAATGGGCAGCCAGACCGCCGCCCAAACGGGCGCAAGTCCGGCAGCTCCGAGTTGTCTGGAAACCTCAGCAAGCAAGAAGAAGCCAAATCCCCCGACCATTCCGGAAACGACCATAGTCTGGATGCCCCCCGACCGGAATGACTTTAGCGACACAGTAGCGGCCAAAAGCACCATGGCGATGCAGAGCACCGGCCGCGCCAGCAGCGCTTCGTACTGCAGGGCCAGACGGGTCGTTGAAAGCGCCGCCTTTTCAGTCACTTCTATGAGGCTCGGCAGTTCCCAGAAGGACACCGCGTAGACGCTGCCCAGCGCGTCGGCAACACGCTCCGGCGACAGGTAGGTCGAGAGCATGTAGGTGCCATAACTCTGCGGTGGCTCGCCGGCTCTCGTAACCCACGCGCCATCGAGTTGCCAGTAGCCTTCCTTGAGTGCCGCCGTGCGCGCGTCGACACGTTCGACGAAGCGGCCCTTGCCGTCGAAAACGAACGCGATGGCGCCCGTCAGCTTGAGGCCGCGTTCGCTCGCCGCCGCCGCACCGATAACGGACTGACCATCGGCCCCATCCTGACGCAGCCACGACAGCGCCGAGTCCGAAGCCAGCAGATTGGCCTCGCGCCCGAACAGCTCCGCATAAACTTGTTCGCCGTGCGTTCTAGCTGTGGCGGCCAACGGGTTGAACACCGTGGTGCTGAAGATGCCGATCAGCAGCGCCACCAGCGCGCCCGGCCAGAGAAAGCGCCACACCGACATGCCGCTGGCGCGCATCACCGTCAGCTCGCTCTTGCGTGACAGCATCAACAGCGCACCGATCGCTCCGACCTGCACCGCGAAGCCGACCAGAAACTCCGTGTAGGCGGGCAGCCGCAGCAGTGCGAGCCACGCCAATTGGTACAACTTCACCGCGCCGTACTTGCCCGAAAGCCGCAAAAGCTCGACCATGTCGATCATGAAGATGAGCAGAGCACAAATGAGGAACGCGCCGAATATGCCGGTGGCGAAGCGGCGCGCGAGGTAGCGGTCGATCGTCGAGAGGCCGGGAATGCGCATCGCGGTCAACTCTGACTCCCGGCAGCCGGCAGACGCCAGCGCGCCGGGCGCGGCAGACGGACAAGCAGCGGCGCCAAGCGCTCCTGGACCCGTTCGGTCAGCGACGTCGTGCGCTGGGGGCGTGCGCCGCGGATCATCACCACAGTGGCGACCGCCATTGCGGAGAGTGGCACACCGTAAAGCACCGGCATGAACCCGGCCTTGAGGGTGACGAGATTGTTCACCGCGAAACCGCCGATCCTGAGGCCGACCGCGATCAGAAACGCCAGGACGAGACGCTCGCTGCGATTCTGCCGCGTGCTCTGCGCCTGCCCGGCGGCTGCGAGTGCGATCAATACGAATGCTAAGGGGTAGAGCGGGTTCGAAAGTCGCTCATGCAACTCGGAACGAAGCTGGCCCTTGATCCGCTGAAAGTCGACGGGCGGATCGGTCGGGGCGACCAGTTCGGACCAGTAGCGCTCGCGCGGCTTGAGATGTGTCGGGCCGACGGTCTTTTTGTCGAAGCTGTCCAGATCGACGATGTATTTGTCGAACACGATGATCTGCGGCGGTTCCT
This sequence comes from Hyphomicrobiaceae bacterium, assembly GCA_046295315.1. Taxonomy (GTDB): domain Bacteria; phylum Pseudomonadota; class Alphaproteobacteria; order Rhizobiales; family Hyphomicrobiaceae; genus JAEUMD01. The sequence continues at coordinate 1,840 of JBKBNR010000216.1, read as the reverse complement.
CGAGCCCGACCCGGCGCAGGATGTGACCGTTGCTCATGATCAGATAGACCGAGTCGTCCTGCTTGGCGATGATGCCGCTTTCGGCGAGGTAGGATCGCCCTTCGCCCGCCGTGCGGTTGTCGTGGATGAGCAGGCCGTAGAGTTCACCCGTGTTCGAGCGGTCGCGGATGTGAAAAGTCAGGCTCGGTTCGGGACTGGAAAAGCGGCCCGGCTGGATGACCTGTTGCAGGAGGTCCGAGCGCGCCTGCACGATGTACGACTTGAGCTGCTGCAAGCTCCACGGCTGGCCGACGTGATTGACGAATGCGACCGCGAGAGAGACCAGCAGCGCCAGCAGCAGGAACGGCCGGGCAAAAACCCACACCGGCGCCCCCGCCGCCGTCATGACGATCAGTTCGCTGTCGCCGGCCAGTCGGTTGAGCGTGTGCAACGTCGCGATCAGGAGCGCGAAGGGCGCGATGATCGCGAGCAGGTTCGGCAGGGCGAGAGTCGTCATTTTGAGGAGCGTCAGAGCGTCCTGACCCTGCGTGGTCACGACGTTGAGCTGCTTCAACGCGAGCGCGATCCACACGATGCCGCCGAGCGACAACAGGATCAGCGATAACGCGCCGCCCGCCTGGCGGAAGATGTAGCGACCGAACAGTCCCATGCCGTCGACGTCTGTTGCCTCGTTGCTCGAGGGACGCGGAGCGGTTGTGCCGGGGCTGACCGCCCCCGCCCCCCCCTGCTCGACCCCACCCCAGTTACCGAACCGTAAACGCCACCATCCCGCCTCCCATAGCACGGTGGCGGAAATTCGGCCCCGCGAACGGCGCACAGCCCAGCGCGAATCCGATGGCGCGAAACCGCGGCTCGGTTGCTCGCGGGCAACGTCTTTCTGTGACGGTCGAGACTTGCGCTTTCGCCCCCGCGGGTACAGTGTGCAGGTCCAATCGGCGTTCAGCCGCGTTTTGCGGCACGGCGTTGCCGCACCCCATTCTCACGAAGTTGATTGGCCCGGAGCGTTGGCGGCGGCTCATATGGCGAGCTGCCTGCCGCCCCTGTCGCCGATCGGCAAAACCGGTTCGTATCCCGCGGCTTCGTCCGGGCATCACACGAAATCGCTTCAACCATGCGCGCACCGCGCGTCCGAGGAGTTGCCTGCCACATGACCGACCGTCTCGACATCACATTCGTTTCCCTCGAGAAAAAGACCGAGGCGGTGGCCGCCGTGCTGTCCGGTTCCGACCTGGCGTTCGGTGCGATTGTGCGCGACATGGACGAGAAGGCCGGCGGCGGCATCGTCAAGGCGGCAGAGGCGGTCGAGTTCAAAGGCAAGGCGCGCCATTCAATCGAACTTCTGGCGCCGGCGGGACTGGCGCACAAGCGCGTCGTCGTCATCGGCATCGGCAATGGGGCCGAGCATTCCGAGCACGATTGGTCGTTGCTCGGCGGTTACGCAATGGGCCAGATCGCGCACCGCAAGAGCGAGACCGCCAGCCTCGTCGTCGATCTCGAGATGGCGGACGACGCGACGCTGTCCAGCGATGCGGTTGCCGCCCAGATGGCCTTCGGCGCCATGCTGCGTCACTATACGTTCCGCAAATACCTGACGCGCAAGGACGACAGTGACGGCATCAGCCGCGAACTGGAGAAGGGCGAGACACCGACGGCCCTGAAGAAGGTTGCCGCCCGCGTCGAGGGACTGCAGAAACTCGTCGTCCACACCCGCTCACCCGCAGAAGCCAAAGCGGCGTTCCAGCGGCTGCGGGCCATTGCCGAAGGCGTCATCATCGCCCGCGATCTGGTCAACGAGCCGGCCAATGCACTCGGCCCGGTCGAGTTCGCGGCGGAAGCCAAA
>JBKBNR010000215.1:0-5308 GCA_046295315.1 Hyphomicrobiaceae bacterium | reverse complement strand
TTCGCGAGGCTTTCGGCCAGCATGGCCGCGAATTCGTCGCGGGTCGGGTTCATCTCTTTGTTCGGGGCCGTGCTCATTCGTTCTCCTGGTCGTCGTGTGCTGGTGCCGCGTCGGGATTTGGTGCCCGGCCGCGATGCAATGGATGATGTGACCGCCAACGGCTTTCCCCGTTGCGGCCGGCTGATGTGCGATTGTGAGACGTCGGTGGCTCGAGCCCTGGCCTCGCGGACCATGCCCGAGGCAAGTAACGCGAAAGGGCGCGGGGGCGCGCGGCCACCTCGGTCAGATGCGGGATGCTCGAGGCCGCTGGATGGGTACGCCCGCCAGTACGAAAATTTGCCCGCGCTCTGCGCGAGGCTACTGGCCGATCTTCCTCTTGATCAATCCGACAGCGGCGTCGAATGCGCCTTCTATATCCAAGTCCGTCGTATCGAGCAAGAGCGCGTCGGCGGCTGGCTTCAAGGGTGCCGCCGCGCGTGCGCTGTCGCGGGTGTCGCGGGCGCGGATGTCGGCCAGCACGTCCTCGAAGCTGGTCGCCTCCCCGCGCGAGACGTGTTCAAGGAAGCGGCGGCGGGCGCGGATTTCAGGGACGGCGGTGACGAAAATCTTGACGTCCGCATCCGGGCAAATGACCGTGCCGATGTCGCGGCCGTCGAGCACGGCGCCGCCCGGCTGGTGGGCGAAGGCGCGCTGGGCTTCGAGCAGCGCCGCGCGGACTTCCGGTATATGGGCGACCTGCGAGGCTTTCTCGCCCGCCGTCGCTCCGCGCAGCGCCGGGTCGTCGAAAGATGTCATGTCGAGCCCGCGCGCATAGGCGATGGCGGCCCAGCGGTCGGCGGTGCGGAACCCCGCGCGTTCGACGTCGCGGGCGACGGCCCGGTAGAGCAGTCCGGTATCGAGGCACGGCAGGCCGAAATGGGCGGCGATGCGTTTCGCGAGCGTGCCCTTGCCGGACGCCGCCGGTCCGTCGATGGCGATGATCATGTGTCGCGCCTCCCCGTTGCACGAGCCAATGCGACAGACGGCGGCGGGGGTCAAGTGGGCGGCGGCGCGGCGGCGCGCCAGGCTTCCGGCCCGATCGCGCCCGGTCCATAATCAGGCGATGGACCAAAACGGACGTTCCGCCTGCCCTCCGGGTCGAGGTGACCGAAAACCGCAGCGGGTGCTGCTGCTCGGCGCCACGGGCACGATCGGCCGGGCGACAGCGCGCGCGCTTGCAGCCGCCGGGCACGACGTCGTCTGCCTCGTGCGGCCGAAGCCCGGCACGGGGACGGCTGTCGGGAGGGCGGAGATGTTGCAGCAACTCGCGGGTGCGACGGTCCGCGTCGGCGACGTCACCGACCCGGCGTCGGTCTCGCGCGACGGCTTCGCGGGCGAAGCGTTCGATGCCGTCGTCTCCTGCCTCGCCTCGCGCAAGGGCGCACCCGCCGATGCCTGGGCCATCGACCACCGCGCGCACAGCAATGCCCTTACCGCGGCGAGGGCGGCGGGTGTTTCGCGGTTCGTGCTGCTCTCGGCGCTCTGCGTGCAGAAGCCGCGCCTCGCCTTCCAGCACGCCAAACTGGCCTTCGAGCGCGAGTTGATCGCCTCGGGGCTCGCGTATTCGATCATGCGGCCGACGGCGTACTTCAAATCGCTGTCCGGGCAGATCGAGCGGGTGCGTGCTGGCAAGCCCTATCTGCTGATCGGCGACGGCCGGTTGACGGCGACGAAAGCGATCAGCGATGACGATCTTGCCGCCTACATCGCCGGATGTCTGGTCGATGAAAGCCGCCGCAACCGCGTGCTGCCGGTCGGCGGGCCGGGCGACGCCATCACGCCGCGCCAGCAGGGCGAGGAACTGTTCCGGTTACTCGGCAAGCCGCCGCGATTCCGGCAGGTGTCGCCGCGGGTCTTGGATGCGATCGTCGCCGGTCTTTCCGCGCTCGGACGGGTCTCAGCGGCGATGGCCGACAAAGCGGAGTTCGCGCGCATCGGCCGCTACTACGCGACGGAATCGATGCTGGTGCTCGACCCTGACACGGGGCGCTATGACGCCAGCCTTACGCCATCGTTCGGCACCGAGACGCTGTTCGATTACTACGCCCGCGTGGTGCGCGGCGAAACCTCCGCCGACCGCGGCGACCATGCCGTGTTTTGAGGTCGTCGGCGCGCTCAGCCGACGCAGATGCAATCAGCCGAACACGGCCCCCAGCCCGCGCATCAGGTCGAGGTACTCCGGGACGCTGGTCGCGATCATCGCGGTATCGTCGACCGTGACGGGTGCATCACTGGCCAGTCCCATGGTCAGGAACGCCATGGCGATGCGGTGGTCGAGGTGCGTCGCGACGGTGCCGCCGCCCGCGATCCTGCCGCAATCGCCGTCACGACCCGTGCCATGCACGATCAGTGTGTCACCATCGACGGTGGCTTTGACGCCGTTGGCGGCGAGACCTGCCGCCGTCGCCGCCAGCCGGTCGCTTTCCTTCACCTTCAACTCGGCAAGCCCCTCCATGATCGTGTCGCCGCTGGCGAATGCGGCAACAGCTGCCAGCACCGGATACTCGTCGATCATGCTCGGCGCGCGGTCGGCCGGTACGCGCACGCCCCTGAGCGACGGGGAATAGCGGGCGCGGATATCGGCGATCGGCTCGCCGTTTTCCTCGCGCCGGTTGGTCAGTTGCACATCTGCGCCCATCTCCGCGAGCGTCGTGTAAAGCCCCGTGCGCGTCTCGTTGACCAGCACGCCCGTCACCGTCACGTCGGAGCCTGGCGCCAGCAGCGCCGCGCAAACGATGAACGCGGCCGACGAAGGATCGCCGGGCACCACCACGTCGCGGCCCTGCAATTCGGCGTCGCCTTTGACCGTGATGTGCGTCTTGCCGTCCTTTTTCTCGGTGCGAACATCGGCGCCGAAGTAGCGCAGCATGCGTTCGGTGTGGTCGCGGGTCGCCTCGCGCTCGATCACGGTCGTCTCGCCCGCGGCGTGCAGACCGGCGAGCAGGATGGCGCTTTTCACCTGCGCGCTCGGCACCGGCAACTCGTAAACCATCGGCACCAGCGCATCGCTGCCGCGGATCGTCAATGGCAGCGTCTCGCGGTCGTCGACGATTTCGAGGCCCATCTTTTTCAGCGGCAGAAGCACGCGGCGCATCGGGCGCTTCGACAATGACGCGTCACCCGTCATCGTCACCGAAATGGGGTGCCCGGCGACGACGCCCATCATCAGCCGCGTGCCAGTGCCGGAATTGCCGAAGTCGATCGGTCCGGCCGGTTGCGAGAGACCGCCTGCGCCCCGCCCGGTAACGACCCAGACATCACCATCCTTCACCGCTGGCGCTCCGAGCGCCGTGACAGCCTTCGCGGTATTGATGACGTCTTCGCCTTCCAGCAGACCGGTGATGCGCGTCACGCCGGTTGCCAGTGCGCCGAACATCAGCGCGCGATGCGAGATCGACTTGTCGCCCGGCACTTTGACGCTGCCGGTGAGACGGCCCGCGCGGCGGGCGGCGAGGGGGCGAGGAGACGGGTGGGACACGGGCGGGCCTGACGGGTTGTGATGGAAAACGATGGCGAAACAGCTTTAGGCGGCGCATTGAGCCGATGCACCTTGCCGCTGTCAACGACCGGCGGAGCGTTGCAGGGGCCATCCGCCGCTGCCGGCACGAGCGGGCGATGCGGGCAAGGCGCGCGAATGCCTTTTGACAAGCACTTATCGCTGTGGCAGACCGCTCGCTCGATTTTCCGGACATCAAAGGCACCCCCAATGTCGACAAAGCAAGCGCGCGGCACCAAGCGCACCTGCCAGAGCGAGGACTGCGGCTCCCGCTTCTACGACCTCAATCGCGATCCGATCGTCTGCCCGATCTGCGGCTCGATCTATCAGATCGCGTCCGGGCCGGTTGGCGTCCTTTTCAAGGACGAGGAAAAGCCGCGCAAGGCCAAGAAGGAGATCGTCAAGGACGATGATGCGGTCGAGGTCACCGACGAGGCGATCGAGGACATCGCCGACGACGAAGTGGCCGAAACCGAGGCCGACGATACCTTCCTCGAGGAAGAGGAGGACGGCGGCGACATGGGTACGATCGTCGGCGGTGGCGCCCGCGAGGAGCCGGACGAGCCTTGATCGGCTGACCGGATGCGGTTCGTCGACAGTGCTGTGGATGGCAGGTCGGCAACCGCAACGCCGTGTGAAAATCCCGCTTGATGTTTTGGGGCCGAGGCCCTATGCAAGCGGCTCTGACGAACGGTCATGCGCCGTCCGTTTCCCAAATGGTTCGGGGCTGTAGCTCAGTTGGGAGAGCGCTACAATGGCATTGTAGAGGTCAGGGGTTCGATTCCCCTCAGCTCCACCAGCCGGTTTCCGGCGAAATTCGGCTTTCCGCCTGTCCTGAGGAAACCTCGTCAGTTCACGAGGCTGCCGGCCGACTGCCGCAACGCATAACAGTCCCCGTGTTCTGATCCGCGCCGAGTGCGCGTCCTCGTACCCGCTGTCTCGAGTGTGATGATCGAGAAACCCGCTGCATGCTTTTCAGCCAGGTAGGGAGGCGGCCGTCTCGGTCTCAATCACACGAGTTTATCGATACTTCCAGTGTCGTTCAGATCGCGGAATTCGTTCGGAGCGTGCGGCGGAATGAGACGAATTTCGCGATCACGACACTAGTCTCGAAGCACCTTTTCGTGCGCTGATCGCGACCCCGCCGCAGAGACCGAGTTTGCAGCATCACCGAGACCGGCGATTTGTCGAATGCCGCGAGCCGGCCACAGGCGGCGGCTTGGCGGCAAAAGGCGGACGTCGAATAGCCGTGGCCTCTTACCGCGGGTGTTCAGCGATATGCCGTCCGCACTGCCCTCGGAGTTCGCCGAGCGTGCCACGGCAGCCGTCATTCCATCGGTCGTCGGCATGCTCTCGTGGCAACCGACAACCCACCCGAGATTGCATCGCAATCGCAGAATGGCAGGCGGTCTTTTCTTGAACGCGGTCGCGCCCTGAACAGGGGAGAGACCAGGACAACTTTCAGAAGCGGCGTTTCTTTCCAGAACGAAGATCAAGCGCGTGTCTGCGTTTTGGCATCGATGAGGCCGCATTGGTCAGCAATGCGGCAGCGGCTTCTCATCCTTGCCGCACATCTGCGCTCGATCACCGACTCATCGCGTCGTCGCGGCGTAAGTCGGACATCCGAAATCTGGCGGCGGGCAGGGTCAACGACACACGAAGCCCGCGAAGCGGGCTTTCGTCGAGAACCACGTTGCCCCCATAAAGGCGCGCGAGATCCCGTGCGATTGCGAGGCCCAGCCCCGAGCCGGCAACCTTGCTGTCCCATCTTTC
>JBKBNR010000214.1:0-5309 GCA_046295315.1 Hyphomicrobiaceae bacterium | reverse complement strand
CGCAGAACGAGATCGTCGGCGGCGGCATCGACAACTACCAGTGGTCGGCAATTCTGCGCTCGGTATCCGCACACCGCAGCTACAAGTGGGTCTACAAGGAAAGCTACAAGCCCTGGCGCATCGCGGAGTACATGATCCTCAATCACGAGATGCCGCGATCGCTGCGCTATTGCTACGACGAGATCGGCACGGCGCTGCATCACCTGGAGCAGGACTACGGACAGCGCCACGACTGCCACGACAGGGCGGAGGACTCGTGCCGGCGGTTGGCGGCAGCCAATGTCGGCGCAATTTTCCAGTCGGGATTGCACGAGTTTCTGATCGACTTCCTCGGCCGCCACAACCGTCTCGGCAACGAGATCGCTTCGGCCTACAACTTCACCGATTGAACGACTGCCCCGGGACTACGACATGCTGATCCGCGTACATCACCGCACCCGCTACGTGTACGACACCGAGACGCGCTATTCCGTGCAGACCTTGCGGCTGACACCGCAGAGCTTCGACGGCCAGCGCGTTCTGGAGTGGAAGATCGATGCGCCGGGCATGGAGAAGGCCGGGTCGTTTCGCGACTGCTACGGCAACATGGTGCATCAGATCACCGTCACACGCCCGCATACCGATGTCGTCGTCGACGTGACGGGCTTCGTCGAAACCTTCGATCGCGCCGGAGTCGTGCGGGGGCTGGTCGAGGTGGCGCCGGTCTCCGTCTACCTGCGCCGCACGCCGCCGACGGAAGCGAGCGATGCCATCCGCAAGCTCGCGACTGTGGGCGAAGGCCTCGACTATGTCGCCCGTCTGCACGCTTTGATGCATGCGACGCGGGACGCTATCGACTACGTGCCGGGGGCCACGAACGCGCACACCTCCGCGGCCGAAGCGCTCGATGACGGCAAGGGCGTCTGCCAGGACCACGCGCATGTGATGATTGCCGCACTCCGGTCGCTCGATCGGCCGGCGCGCTATGTTACGGGCTATCTTGTCGGCGAGGCCGAAGCAGGCCACGCCTGGGTGGAGGCTTTCGTCGACGGCCTGGGTTGGGTTGGGTTCGATCCCGCCAACCGCGTCTGCCCAACCGATACCTACGTTCGTCTCGCAGCAGGGCTCGACGCCGCCACCGCGACGCCGGTGCGCGGCGCGCGCCGCGGCGGCGGCAAGGAAGCCCTCGAGGTCGCGGTCGATGTGGCGCCGAAGGAGAGCCAGCAGCAATCGCCGTCGAAGGGCGGCAGCCAGTCGCAATCACAATCCCAGTCGTGAACCGCGCGCCGACCGTTGCGGTCGGATGGCTGCCCGCGGCGATCAGCGCGGCCGGAAGACGCCGAACCGCATGCCGGAGTAACTTACGCACATCGAGACCAGTGTGGCGCCGACGAGTGCCGCAATCGGTGGCAAGTCGCGCCAGACGATCATCATCCCCGCATAGACAGCGTAGTTGACCGTCGCCGCGCTCGCTGCAACGCCGGCATAGCTCACGAATTCGCGAAGGCTCGGTGGTACTTTCACCGCGAACGTCAGCGTGCGATGGGCAAGCCAGGCCGTGACGAGAGCAACGCCAATCGCCAGCAGTCGAGCGCTGAAAGGATCGAGCCCTACAACGTGCGTCAGTGCCAGCAGCACCCCGGCGTCTGTCGCGAAGGCGATCAACCCGGCAACGAGAAACCCGGCGCCGTGGCGGACCAGATCACGTCGCGTCGGTTCGGGTCTCGGGTCTGCCGGCGCGGGTTCGATCACGACATCACCATGCGCTCGTGGCGCCAGTCGATCTGCGGGCCGTCCGCTGCACGTGCCGGATGCCAAAGGCGGGACGTCAGCGCGTTGTCGTGGCCGAGGAACGCCAACTCCGCCGCGCGCCGTTCCAGGAGTGTGTCGATCTCCGCCAACTCTCGCGTCGGCACGCCGGGGTGGCACATCACGATGGCGAGCCCGTGGCGTGCAAGTCCATCGGCAGCGAAGTCGCCGGCGATGGCGCGCTCGTCGGTCGCGAACCGGGAGACGCCGGCGAAACTCTCGTTGATCGGGAAGCCGGCGCTTCTGAGCGGGGCCGCCGCACCCTTGCTCAGCACCGAAATAAGACCTGCCTTCATCACAGCGGATCGCCGCACGAGGCGTTGCGCGCCATGCGCTGGCACGCGCACGAGCGGCTTTCTCTGTACGCTGCCGAAGGCCCGCTGCAATGAATCTATCAGAGCGTCGCGGACCACTGGAAGTGCGTGCGCGTGCTGATGGCCGTCGATGATATCGGGTGCGTGGCCGGTCGCGTCGACGAAGGCCTCGAGCTGACGCGAAATTTCGGCGCTGATTTCAGTCGCGTTGATGCGCCGCGCGATTGCCAGTTTCGTCAACGTCGCTATGGACGGCAGCAGGCCGCGCGGCGCCAGCGTCGGCATGATGCCGATCGGTGATTGCAGCGTCAGGTTGATATGCAGCCCGATCGCGACATGCCCGCGCAGTTCGGCGAGCCGCCGCGCGTCCCGCCGCCAGCGCGGCAGCGTCACGATGGCGCTGGTGGCGGAGATGCGCTTGTGCCGCGCCAGCGTCTCGATGCCGAGGCTGACGCCCGCGGAGATGGCGAAATCGTCGGCGACGAGGACGACGTTACGGCCGGGACTGGTCGCGGTCATGTCGTTGCACCGCTGGGAGGCGGCTGTTCGGCGGGGCGGCGAACCACGTCTGTCGAGGCGCGCGTTCCCGCTTCCACAGGTGCCATGCCGACCGTTTCGGCGAGCAGATAGAGCGGGCGTGCCTTTACTTCCTCGTAGACGCGGCCGAGATATTCGCCGATGACGCCGAGCGAGATCAACTGAATGCCGCCGAGGAAAAGGATCGACACCATCAGCGTCGGATAGCCGGCGACTGGATCGCCGAACAGCAGCGTCTTGATGATGATGGCGCAACCGAACACGAGTGCGACGAGCGATACGGCGACGCCGATGTACGACCAGATGCGCAGGGGCGCGGTGGTGAAAGACGCGATGCCGTCTAGCGCGAAGTGCCACAACCGCCGCAGGCGCCAGCGCGACGGCGTCTGATCGAAGCGTTCAGGTACGACGAACGGAATGCCGGTCACTCGGAAGCCAATCCACGCGAACAGCCCTTTGTTGAAGCGTGCGCGTTCGCCGAGCTTGTTCATCGCATCCACGGCGCGGCGGCTGAGCAGGCGGAAATCGCCGGCGTTGGGATCGAGTGGGGTACCGGAGAGGATCTCGAACATGCGATAGTATCGAAGGGCCAGGAATCTGCGCAGCGGACTGTCGGTGCTGCGATCGCGGCGACGGCCGTAGACGACATCATACCCCTCGCGCCACTTGGCGATGAACACGGGGATGAGCTCGGGCGGATGCTGGAGGTCGGCGTCCAGGACGATGGTCGCGTCGCCGCCGGCGTGGCGAAGCCCGGCGGCAACAGCGATCTCCTTGCCGAAATTGCGTGACAGAGCGACCAGCTTGATGCGCGGGTTGACCGCGTTGGCGGCCTTGACCGTGGCGACCGTCTGGTCCGCCGAGCCATCGTCGACGGCAATGATCTCGTAGTCGGTGGTGCATTGCTCAAGGACCGGAACCAGCGCCGCAAAGAACGCCGGGAGTCCGCGCGCCTCGTTGAACATCGGGACGACGACCGAAATTCGCTCGGCGCTCATGGCAATTGCGGTCCTGTTCTAGGTTTTGCCGAACGGTTGTTACGTCGCGTGCGGCCCCGGGCGGCTAGCGTGCCGGGGAACGGCCGGGCCAACTGTCGCTTGAGGCTTACTCCGTCACCGGAGCCCCCGTCCAGAGGCCGGCTGAAGCACGGTTTCCGCCGCCCAGCGAGCGCTCCCTGGCGCGGCCGCGCCGGCAGGACTTTCCACAGACGCCTGATGGCCGCTGCGCATTGCTGCGGTTCTGTCACCGAAGTGGTGCTACACGATGGCCAAAATCGTGGTTCGGAGGGCGCTTCGTCTCTGCCCCGGGTCCTGAAGGAGCATCGGCGTGAAGATTTGCATGATCGGCGCGGGTTATGTGGGCCTCGTTTCGGCGGCTTGCTTTTCCGAGTTCGGATGGTCGGTCACCTGTGTCGACAAGGATCAGGCGCGGCTCGCCACGCTGGAGGCTGGGCGCTCGCCCATCTACGAGCCGGGTCTCGACGACCTGATGACGCGCAACATGCGGGCCGGGCGGCTGAAGTTCTCGCGCGACCTGGCGGCGGCGGTGGGTGAGGCCGACGTCGTGTTTCTCGCCGTCGGCACCCCGATGCGCCGCGGCGACGGCTTCGCCGATCTGTCCTACGTCTATGCCGCCGTCGAAGAGGTGGCGCCGCACCTGCAGGGCTTCACGGTCATCACGACCAAATCGACGGTCCCGGTCGGCACCAGTCGCGAGATCGAACGGCGCTTGCAGGCGATGCGCCCCGAGGCCGATTACGCCGTCTGCTCGAACCCGGAGTTCCTGCGCGAGGGTTCCGCCATCCAGGATTTCACGCATCCCGATCGCGTGCTTGTCGGCACCGATAGCGATCGCGCGCGCGAGGTGATGGAGCGCCTCTATAAGCCTTTGTCGCTCCGCTCGGCTCCGGTGATGTTCGTCAGTCGCGAATCGGCCGAGCTTGCCAAATACGCGGCCAATGCGTTTCTCGCCATGAAGATCTCGTTCATCAACGAGATCGCGGATTTGTGTGAGGAGGTCGGCGCCGACGTGCAGCATGTTGCGGCGGCGATCGGCAAGGACCGGCGTATCGGCGACAAGTTCCTGCATCCGGGGCCGGGCTACGGCGGCTCTTGTTTTCCGAAGGACGTTTCGGCGTTGATCCGCACGGGGCGCGAGATGCGCGCGCCGTTGTCGCTGATCGAGCAGGTGCAGCGCGTCAACGACGAGCGCAAGATAGCCATGACCAGCCGCATCGAGCGGGCGGCGGGCGGTAGCGTGCGTGGCAAGACCATCGCGGTGCTCGGCGTGACGTTCAAGCCCAATACCGATGACATGCGCGATGCACCGAGCCTCGTCATCGTGCCGATGCTGATCGAGCGCGGTGCGACCGTTCGCGTGCGCGATCCGGAAGGTCGCCATCAGGCCGAGCCGCTGCTTCCCGGCGTCGCGTGGTGCGACGACGCGATGGCCGCGGCTGATGGCGCGGATATTCTGGTCGTACTGACGGAGTGGAACGAGTTTCGCGCCATCGACCTCGAGGCGCTGCGCCAGAAGATGCGCGGCGATGTGCTCGTCGATCTGCGTAACATCTACAGTGGCAAGGCGGCGCGTGCGGCCGGGTTCCGGTATACCGGCGTCGGCCGCGATCGGGGCTGAACCGTCTCGAACCCGGTCGCTACCGCTCGCGGA
>JBKBNR010000213.1:0-5321 GCA_046295315.1 Hyphomicrobiaceae bacterium | reverse complement strand
GGGCCACTGATGCTGACGCAAACGGCGCTACCGGAAATGCGCCGCGGTGGCTACGGGCGCATCGTCAATGTGTCGTCGGGTCTCGGCCAGCTGTCGGAGATGGGCAGTGGCTTTCCGGCCTACCGCCTGTCGAAGGCGGCGCTCAATGCGCTCACCCGAACGACGGCGGCTGAACTCGGCAGCATCAATATCAAGGTGAATGCCATGTGCCCGGGGTGGGTGCGCACCGATATGGGCGGTCCCGATGCGACGCGCGGGGTGGAAGAGGGCGCGGCAACGGCGGTTTGGCTTGCCACACTCGCCGACGACGGCCCGACAGGCGGCTTCTTCCGCGACAAGAAGCCGATCGCCTGGTGAAGCGCGGCGATGTGGCCGCAATCACGCCATGGTCACAGACCGCGCACGATGACGCCGGTCATCAGGATCAGATAGGCGGTGATGGCGAGCCAGTATTCCTGGTGCGGCATATAGCGCGGCATTTGCACGAAGCCGAGCTTGGTCACGAGCGCCACGACAGCGATGACCAGCGACAGCAGGAATATGACGATCGTCGGCGGATTGAGCCGCATGGAACACCCTCGACCGAACCGGAGTGACAGCCGGACAGTCGGTTCTATAGCAGCCGGTCGGCGTTGCGTCCAAGCGGTACGAGGCCGGCGAGCGGTCCGTCTCCGTCGACCACCAGACGAACGGTCTGCGTCTTGCTGCCGACGACACGCATGCTGACCAGAACCTGCGGTCTGCCCGAGCTGTCGCCGTATGTGGACGACAGACCGTCGACGCTGCGGACGTCATAGACCTCGAGCGTCTGTTTGCCGCCAGCTCCCGCCAGTTCGAACCGGTCACCGATCGCGACACTCGACTGCGCGGCATAATTGGCCGGCTTGAGTTCCTGCATCTTGCGCCCTGTGTCCAACCAGAACGCTTCGTTGCCGACCTGCGGGGGCACGGCGGCGCCGGCAACCGTGGCGTCGCCTCTGCCCGCTTCCACGATGGCGGTGGTGAAGCCGCTGGCCAGGTCACCTTCGCCGTCCAGGGCCTTTGCTGCAAGACCGGTCAAACCCGCCGTGATCACGGCGAATGCGACCATGGGCACGCGGTGGCGGAAGGAACGTAGCTGATCGGTCATGGCAGCCTCTGCAGCGGTTGGCGTCGTTACGTTCGTCGTGTCGTCGTTGAGATTGAACGTATTCGGCGGCGGGTGTCGAACAAATTCCGCAAGTCGGTTGACGGGGTCCGTATCGCGCGCACCCGAACATCCGAGCCCACGACGGTGACCGGAGAAGCCGGCGTTGTGCCATCTCCCTACTCGTCAGGCGCCCGTTGGATATATAGGTGTGGCGTCGCATACGGCAAAGATGTGGCGGCAGCACCGCCGACGGTTGCGCTTCAAACTACGCTCGCCGGCAAAAAATGGGTCAGCGGCGGACGAGACGACCTGCGACGCATCTCCAATGCCGTGTCCAATGCCGTGGTGCGGTTCGCAGCCGTTACCGCCGCCTGGTTTCCGACGACCAGCCGTCGATGGTGGTGCCCGGTGCGCTCGGAGTTTCGCTGCCGGTGACGGCGGGGGCGCTGGACGAGCGCGCGGTCGGCCCGCTCGGCTTGGCGTCAATTTTTCTCGGCTGCACGGTCGGCGTCGGATTGGTCATCTGGAAGACTTCCCGGAAAATGCCCGGCGCGACCAGCGACAACGGATTGACGATCACCTCGGGCGAGGCCATCGCGCCCTGAATCGCGAACGTGATGCCGAAAATGCCTTCGCCGCGCGGCCCGGAGAGGATCTGTCCGAGCACCGGAATCTGACCGAACGCGTTGTTCAGGCCCTGCAACGGAATGTAGGTGCCGCCAAGGCTCATGCGTTCGTACTTGTAGTCCACCTTACCCCGAATCGTGGCGCCGAGCAGCGGGCCGCGCACGTAGGCGTCCTGCATGACGAACTGGCCGTGCCCGACCGAGAACGGCACGTTCATGCGGTCGAAATCGAAGACCTGCCGGACGACTCGCCTGCCACTGCCGGTGCGTGCCGAATTGCCGCCGCTGATCGGGGGGCGCCCCTCGTCGACGCTCGACACCACTTCGGCGACGACCGCATCGCCGAGGACGCGAAAGTCCTCGACCAGCAGCGTGCCTGTTTTTTCCGCCGCGCCAGAACCGTCGACGTTCACTTCGAGACGGACGCGCCCTGCCTGCACGTTCGGATAGAAGCCTGTGAGCTTGAAGGCTTGGCCGGCGTCGGTCGAATCGGCGCGCAGCCGCCTGTTGCCGGTGCCGTCGTGGTCGAGTTTCACGACCAGCGGTGCGCCCCCGTCCAGCGTGCCCTTGGCTTCGAGCTTGGCGAGTTTTCCCGCGCGCTGCGACAGCGACATCCTGAGTTCGCGCAGCGAAACCTGGGAAAAGCCGAGCACGGTGTCGATTTCCGCTTCCAGGTCGATCCCGGGATCGCGGCTGTCGGGGGCGTCCTGGCGGTCGGACACGCGGCCGACCGAGAACAGGGCGCGGAAGAAATCCTTGCCGTCGAAGGTCGGGCCATTGGCCTTGATGCTCCACACGCCATTGGCGCTCCGCGTGCCCTTCACCGCCAAGCGTGTGACGAGGTTGAGCGAAAACACGGGGAACGAGAACTCGCGCAACTTGCCGTCGGCACCGATGCTGGCCGAGCCCTCGATGGCGATGTCGTCGCCCGCGACGCGGAAGCCTTGCAGTTCGTGCCGGTTGTTGCCGGTCGGCACGATGTCGAACTCGGCAAAGGCGCTGCGTCCCGGCGGCTTCGCCCACGACACTGCGCCGAGGATCAGCTCGGCATTGGACAGATCGGCCCTGAGTTTGACCTTCCAGTCGTCGGCGGCAGGTGCAATCTGAATGTCGACCGGCACCTCGCCGTGCAGCATGTGGTTGATGTCGAGGCCGAGTTGCGTCCGGTCGGCGTTGTCGAGCGTCGCCGTGACACGCAGCGGCGGCTGCTGCTGATCGCCTGTGGCATTCAGAATGCGCTGCCAGCCGATGCGTGTCGGCACGCCGGCGATCAGCGCGCCGCCTTTCACTTCCACGGCGCCATTGGCCAGATCGACGTCGATCGTCGCGCCCTGGACGTCGAAACCGCCGAACGCCTTGCTGGCTTTGCCGTCGGTCAGCTTTGCGGTTCCGGCAATCGCGATCTGCGAGCGCGCCAGCGACTTGATCAGTGGCAAGGTGAGGGAGATGTTGGCGTCGACCTTGCCTTGCAGTTTCAGCTTTTCGGTATCGATGGGCTTGATCACGGCGAGGCCCGGATGCGCCAGCAACTCGACGGCGGGTGCCGCGTCGGACAGCGCACGGAACGAAATTGTCGCCACGGCGGGATGGTGCATCAAGTCGGGTGATGTCATGCGCACCGTCTTGACCGCGATCGGCTTGCCGGACGGCAGCGCCATCACTGCTTCCGGAACGGTCAGTTCGAGGGCGTCGTTCTCGATCTGCACAAGCGCGCGCTGCGCGGAAATCGGCGGCAATGCGAGGTCGGTGCGCATGACCACGGGACCGGTCTCGACGACCAGCAGCGAATGCTCGTCGCCACGGCCGGCGGTTTTCCCGGGATCGAGGTGAATGCCGCTCGACATGGTCCATCGCAGGCTGCGCAGGCTGCCGCTATCGACATGGCGTGCGATCCACGTTCGCGTCATCGGGGCAATGAACGGCGGCCAGAGAGACTTGACGACGTCGAGCGGCGCCGGTTGCACCGTGGCGCCGAGGCGGACGCCGGGGCGCGACGCGTCGGTGCTGATCGTGCCATCCAGCCGGTATCCCGTGCCACCGGCCTTGACCTCTAGTGCCTCGATGTCAATCGCGTCGCGGCGCGGCGACCAGACCCCGGTCAAGCGCAACTGGTCGATGGCGACGGGTGCTGCGCCCAATTCCGGCGCCGCCATGACGCCGCCGAGCGATTGCAGCTCATAAGTCCAGTCGCTGCCCTTGCCGTCCCCCCGGCGCGTCGCCTTGCCACCGAGGGTGAGCGAGCTGGGACCGAATTTAAGGGTCGATGGCCGCAGATCCAGTGTGCCGGCCGCAGCGTCGTAATCCAGCTTGACGAGCCCCGCATCGATGTCGATCGGTGTGCGGTCATGCTCGCGGCTGGCGAGTATGATACGGCCCTTGCCGAGTTCGATCGCCGCCTCGACGCCAGCGATGGCTCCGCTTTCGCCGATGTCGATCGAGACGTCGGCGCCGATCGGCAAGTCGATCCGCGACAGGAACGGCAGCGGACCGCCGGGCGCCGTGAACGCCGACGGCACGAGCCCACGCACCGAGGCGTTGAGCGCCAGCACGCCATGACTGTCCTCGGTGTGGAAGGCGAGTTGCCAGAAGCCGCTGTTCGACGACACGCTCGCCTGGCCCGAGATCACACTGCGCTCGCCCCGGTGATCGAGATCGACGGTGAACTCGGGCAGCCGCCAGATCGTCTCGGCCCCGTCGTGATCGACGACGACCGTTGCATCGCGCAGGCCGAACTCGCGCAGAAAAGACGTCGCCGCGCTGCCCCTCGTGCTCGCCGTCACGCGGCGCAACAACGCTCCGGCGTCGATCTGTTTGAGTTGCGGGGCGTCGCCATTGACTTGTTGCGCGCCGGGCGGCGCTGGTCGCGGCGCCGCGCGATCGCCTCCGGCTGGCGGGGGAGTACGCGCCCCTTCCTCTCCGACCGGGCGTGCCGGACGCGGCGCCGGAACCTCCGCGGGAGCGGAGAAGCTCATCGACAGGCCGGTGTCGGGTGCGTAGGCGAGGAACAGCCGCGGCTCGATCAGTTCGACCCGTGACGGCACCAGCTTGCCCTGCAGCAGCGCCTTGTGGCTCAACTCGACGGCGGCCAGTGGCGCCGAGGCGACCGTGTCGCCGTCGCTCTCCTGGAAGCTCACCTCCGCGAGGCGGAATTCGAGGCGGCCGCTTTCGGTCAGCCGCACGATGGCGTCGCCGATCTTGGCGGCATAGCCGGACAGCTCGGCGTTGATGCTGCGCTCGATGGGGGCGGCGAGAAACGCCAGTGATATGGGGCCGTGACGCAGTCGGACATAGCCGAGTGCCACCGCCAGCAGGGCGAGAGCCAGGAACGGCAGCGTCGCGAACACCATCCATTTGGCGCCGCGCCCGGCATGGCGAAGCGCCCGGCGACTGCGCGTCGTCGGAGCATCGTCATGGAATTCGTAGCGTCGGGTCGGGTGCCTGTCCTCGAACCTCTGGCGTCGCTCGGGTCTCACGTCGGTCGGTTTTCCCTCCTCCTGGTCGGCGGCACGCGGCCGCAGAACAACGACGAAGCTGGTGGATCGCCCATCAGCGGCCGCACGCACTGT
>JBKBNR010000212.1:0-5343 GCA_046295315.1 Hyphomicrobiaceae bacterium | reverse complement strand
CTCGTCCTCACTGTCATCGCGCGCGACCGGCCCGGCATCATCCGGGCGCTGGCGGCGGCGGTTGCCGATCACGGCGGTAATTGGATCGATAGCTCGATGGCGCGCCTCGGCGGCGAATTCGCCGGCATCCTGCTCGTCGGTGTCCCGGCCGAGAAGGTTCCGCTGCTCGTCGTGCGCCTGTCGCAACTGGCGGACGAGGGCATCAACGTCAGCACGCGGCGCGCCACCGCAGACGCCGCGCCGAAGGGCCGCCGCATCTTCATCGAACTGACCGGCGCCGATCATCCCGGCATCATCGCCGAGATTTCGGGTGAGGTGGCGCGCCTTGGCGCCAGCATCGACGAGATAACGACGCGCGTGTTCGCGGGTTCCATGTCCGGCACGCAGATGTTCGAGGCGCACGCCGACATCATACTCCCTGAAGGTATCGACGAGGAGGCCGTGCGCGAGCGCCTCGAGGATATCGCCGACGACCTGATGGTCGAGATCGACGTCGAACTGCCGGGCGACAAGAAAGTGGCGGCCGTGAAGCGCTGAGGAAGCGCTGAGACCGCCACGTCCGGCGCCGGCTATTCAGCCGCTTGCCGCGGCGGCTGCGGCATCCACTTCAGCTTCGGCTCGCGCGCCGCCCTGGTTTCGTCCAGGCGGCGGCGCGGGGTGTAGCGCGGTGCGTCTCTGAAGCGCTCGACATCGCCCGCCTTGGCTGCCGCGACCAGGGCCCGCATCACCGCGATGAAGTTGTCGAGTGACGCCTTGCTCTCGCTTTCGGTCGGCTCGATCAGCATGGCGCCATGCACCACGAGTGGAAAGTACATCGTCATCGGGTGATAGCCTTCGTCGATCATCGCCTTGGCGAAGTCGAGCGTGGTGATGCCCGTATCCTTCAGGAACCTGTCGTCGAACAGCACTTCGTGCATGCACGCCTGATCGCCGAACGGCTGGCTCATCACGTCGCGCAATCCGACGCGGATGTAGTTGGCATTGAGCACGGCGTCCTCGGAAGCCTGCCGCATGCCGTCGGCGCCATGCGACAGCATGTAGGCGAGCGCGCGCACGAACATGCCCATCTGTCCGTGGAACGCGGTCAACCGCCCGAACGGCTCTGCACCGAGTGCGCGTGCTTCGCTGTCGGTTTCGATCAGGCGGGCCTGACCGTTGTCGATCCTCACATAAGGCAACGGGGCGTACTTCGCGAGACGCTGCGACAGCACCACGGGACCAGCGCCGGGACCACCCCCGCCATGCGGTGTCGAAAACGTCTTATGCAGGTTGATGTGCATGGCGTCGATGCCGAGATCGCCGGGGCGCACCTTGCCGACGATGGCGTTGAAATTGGCGCCGTCGCAATAGAAGTAGGCGCCGGCATCGTGAACGGCCTTGGCAGTATCGACGATCTCCGGCTCGAACAGGCCGCAGGTGTTCGGGTTGGTCAGCATCAGCGCCGCGACGTCGGGGGCGAGCGCCGCGCGGACGGCTTCGGCAGCCACCGTGCCGTCGGCGCGCGCCGGGATCGACTTTACCGTGTAGCCCATGAATGCAGCGGTCGCCGGGTTGGTGCCGTGCGCGGATTCGGGCACCAGCACGACGCGCCGCGCCGCGTCGCCGGCCGCATCGTGCGCGGCTTTGATCGCCAGCATGCCGCAGAGTTCGCCATGCGCTCCCGCCTTCGGGCTCATCGCGACGGCGGGCATGCCGGTCAACTCCTTCAGGTACGAAGCCAGCAGATCGATCAGCCGAAGCGCGCCCTTCACGGTGCCTTGCGGTTGCAGCGGATGGATGTCGCCGAAGCCCGGCAGGCGCGCCATTTTCTCGTTGAGGCGCGGATTGTGCTTCATCGTGCACGAGCCGAGCGGATAGAGGCCTGAGTCGATGGCGTAGTTCATCCGCGACAGGCGCACATAGTGGCGGATCGTCTCCGGCTCCGAAAGACCCGGCAAGCCGATCGGCGCCTTGCGCTCCAATCCGCCGAGGCGCGATGCCACCTTCGCAGGCTCGGCGAGGTCGACGCCGGTCTTGTCATACCCGCCGCGCTCGAAGATCAACGGCTCCTCGTGGTCGAGGCCGCGATGCCCGGAGAACGTTACAGTATCGCGCGACGTGCTGGCTGTCGGTGCTGTCGGTCGGCCTTCGCGGTTCATGCTCATGACAGCACCTCCTCGAGCGTCTTTGCGAATGCGGCGCGGTCGTCGTCAGTGTTGATTTCCGTCGAGGCGACGACGATGAGATTTGCGAGATCGGGGTTGCCGGGTTCGAGACGCGATACGGGCACGCCGCCGAGGATGCCCCGGTCTGCAAGTGCCTCCACCACGCGTGCCGCATCGCTGCTCACGCGGATCGTGAACTCGTTGAAGAACGTGTCGTTGAGGAGTTCGACGCCGGGGATGCCGCTCAGCATGTCCGCGAGCTGAACCGCGTTGGCATGGTTGATGGCGGCCAGCCGGCGCACACCGCTTTCCCCCAGCAACGTCATGTGGATCGAGAATGCCAGCGCGCACAAGCCGGAGTTGGTGCAGATGTTGCTCGTCGCCTTCTCACGGCGGATATGCTGCTCGCGCGTCGACAGCGTCAGCACGAAGCCGCGGCGGCCTTCCGCGTCGACCGTCTCGCCGCACAAGCGTCCGGGCATGTTGCGCACGTGCTTCGTGCGGCACGCGAACAGGCCGACGTAAGGGCCGCCGAAGTTGAGGCCGTTGCCGATCGACTGGCCTTCCGCCGCGACGATGTCGGCGCCCATCTCGCCGGGAGATTTTATGGCGCCCAAGGCGACGACTTCCGTGACGGCGACGATGAGCAGCGCACCCTTGGCGTGCGCGGCGGCAGCAATATCAGAGAGATCGCGGATGTGCCCGTAGAAGCTCGGATACTGCACGACGACACAGGAGGTATCGCCGTCGATTGCGGCGATCAAGTCTTCGTTGCCGAGCGGATCGGGCGCGAGCGACTTCACCTCGGAGCCGCCATGATGCGACAGCGTCGCCACGACGTCGCGATACTGCGGATGCAGCCCGCCGGAAATGATCGCCTTCTTCCGCCGCGTCACGCGATGCGCCATCAGAACCGCTTCGGCAGTTGCTGTCGAGCCGTCGTACATGGACGCATTCGCGACCTCCATGCCGGTGAGGTTCGCCACCTGGGTCTGGAACTCGAACAGCACCTGCAGCGTGCCCTGGGTGATTTCCGGCTGATAGGGCGTGTAACTTGTCAGGAACTCACTGCGCTGGATGAGGTGATCGACGGTCGCCGGGACGTGATGACGATAAGCGCCGGCACCGACGAAGAACGGCCGCGACGAGGCATCCTGGTTGATGCCGGCGAGTGCCGTCATGTCGCGCTCGACCTGCATTTCGCTTTTCGTCAGCGGCAGATCCGGCAACTCGGCATGCAGCTTGTCCACAGGTACGGCTGCGAACAACTCGTCGATACTGGAGATGCCGATGCGACGGCGCATTTCGCCGCGCTCGGCGTCGGTGAGTGGCAGATAGCGCATCAACCATTCTCCGCGACGAAGGCGTCATAGGCGGCGCGATCGAGCAGGGCGTCGGCGGCGCTCTTGTCGGCGAGGCGCAGCTTGAAGAACCATGCCGCACCCTCCGCATCCTCGTTGACGAGGGCCGGTTGCTCGGCGAGCGAGGAGTTCACTTCGATCACTTCACCCGCCAGCGGCGCGAAGACATCGCTTGCGGCCTTGACGCTTTCGACGACGGCGACCGCTTCGCCCGCGCCCACCTTGCGGCCGATCTCGGGCAGTTCGACGAACACGATGTCGCCGAGCGCCGTTTGCGCGTGCGTCGTGATGCCGATGGTCGCGACGTCGCCGTCGATCCGCAGATATTCATGGTCCGTGGTGAAGCGCTCCAGTGCCATATGTGACGTCCTTTCTGGCTAGCCTCTGCGACACGCAGATGCGGGAGTTGATAGTGTGGGATCAGGTTTTCTTGCGTGCAAAGCGGTTGGGCACGAATGGAAGGCTCGCGACGCTGGCCGGCAGCGGTTGGCCGCGCACCAGCACTTGCAGTGGTGTGCCGACACTCGCGTGCGCGCGCGCGACATAGCCCATCGCAATCGGCGCATTGAGGCTCGGCCCGAAGCCGCCCGACGTGATGACGCCTATTCTTTCACCCGCCGATGACAGAATCTCGGTGCCATCGCGCGCCGGCGCCTTGCCCTCGGGGCGGATTCCGACGCGCACGCGGTCCGTTCCTTCACGCAACTCGCGCTGGATGCGCGCTGCGCCGGGGAAGCCGCCCTGTTCGCGGCGGCGCTTCTGGATGCTCCACGTCAAGGCCGCTTCGACGGGCGAAATCGTTTCGTCGAGTTCGTGGCCGTAGAGAGAAAGGCCAGCTTCGAGGCGCAGCGAATCGCGCGCGCCAAGGCCGATCGGCGCGACGCGATCGTCTGCCAGAAGCATGTCCCAGAGCCGCGCGACCTCGTGAGCGACGACGGAAATTTCGTAGCCATCTTCGCCCGTATACCCCGAACGCGAGACGTGGGCCGTGATGCCGGAGATGTCGAACCGGCCGGCAGCCATGAAATCGAGATCGGCGACGCCGGGCGCGAGGTTCGCCAGAACGGCGGCGGCCAGCGGCCCTTGCAGAGCCAGCAGCGCATAGTGCCGGTTCGGCACCAGGCGGATCGACTTGTAGTCCTCGGTCAGCTTGGCGATGACCGCGAAGTCGGTCTCTTTGCGCGAGGCATTGACGACCAGCAGCAGCACGCCCTTGTGCAACTCGTCGGCGTTGCGCGTCACCATCATGTCGTCGACGATGCCGCCGTCGGCGTTGAGCAGTTGTGTGTAGCGCTGCTGTCCGGGCTTCAGTTCGAGCAGCGCTGCGGGGACCAGCCGCTCGAGAAATTCGGCGACTGTTTCATGCTTCTTGTCGGCGGAGACGAGATAGGCCTGCCCCATGTGCGAGACGTCGAACAGCCCCGCCTTCTCGCGCGTCCACAGATGCTCTTTCAACACGCCGTGCCGGTACTGCACCGGCATCTCGTAGCCGGCGAAAGGCACCATTTTGGCGCCGAGCGCGATGTGTCGCTCGTACAAAGGCGTGCGCTTCAGCGGCGCGGCGTTGCCGTGAGACGCGGCGTTGTCGTGAGACGATGTCATCGTCAGGCTCCTCGGGCTTGGGCGCCGGCATGAAAGGGCCAGCACCACATGAAGCCCCCTCTGTCGCGGAACCTGAGAGATTGGACGCAGCCGGCGCAACCTTGGCGGATGCTTCGCGGCGGTCTTGTCCCCTTGGGTGAGCCTGACGCGACGAATCGCGTGCGGCTGCTTTCCAGAGTGTCGTATCGGTGCGCGGTCCTTCTGCCTGAGAGTTTCCGGGGCGGTTGCTCCTTCGG
>JBKBNR010000211.1:0-5360 GCA_046295315.1 Hyphomicrobiaceae bacterium | reverse complement strand
ATGTCCTTGGCGCCCTTGAATCGCTCCACCTCGGCCTCGGCCTGCTGCACTTCGTCCCGCAGGCGAACGATCTTCGGCTCGAGCGCCCGCTGCACCTCGTCGGTTTCGAGAACGGTCTGCTTGGCCAAGGTCTCGCGATAGGTTTCCGCCAGCTTGTTGGCCACTTCCGCGGCAAGATCGCGATCGATCGACGTGAAACGGATGCCGATCAGACGGCTCTCCTTCGGCGAATACACTTCGAGCGCTTTGAAGTAGGCGCCGAGCACGCGGTCGCGCTCGCTTTCACCGGGGCGCGGGCCGCTCAGTCCGATCATGCGCAGCAGACGGTCCGCCGTATCCTGGGGACCGAGCGCGCTATTGAACTCGGGCCGCGAGGCAAGGTCGAGCTCGCTGGCAATGCGCCCGGCGAGATCGGTCGAACGCAGCGCGTTGACGTGCGTGTTGATCGCCTCCTTGTCCATGCGGATGCCGAGCGCTTCGGGCGACGAGAAGTCCGACTTTGGCGACGTGAAGGGATTGGCGACGCCTTTCGCGACGATGCTCAGCTTGGCTTCCGAAGAGTAGCGGGGCGCTATGGTCAGCAGCACGGCATATGTCAGCCCGCCGGCCAGAAGGGTGGCGAGCACGAGATTTCTGGCACTGCGTTTGAGGGCACCGCCAATCGACGTGATGTCGATATCATCCGGTGAAGCGTGTGAATTGGCGCGCATGGTCCCCGCCCGAAGCAGAAATTGAGATCTGACCCGGATTAGAACGCCTGCCGGTAAGCAATGTCTTAAGCCACGGCGGCGGCGTGTCAGAAAATGGCACAAGCAAAGTCTTTTTTAACCACGCTGGTCCTAAATGAGACGGTGAGGAGCCTTATTGGGAGTCGTGCATCATGTGTGTTCGCCGGGGTTGGCTGTCACTCGCCGCCGCGCTCGTCGTTTCGGGCTGCGCACACGACCGGGATATCGTTGCCGATGCCATCCGTTCGTTCGATGGGCCGGCGAGCCGTGTCGTCGCGACGGAGCGACGTGCACACGGTGCGCATGAGGCATACCCGACACCCGTCGGGCCGCCCCTCGTCGCGGTTTCGGCGCAGGAAGGCTTCGGCGATCCTGGAAACGCGCCGCACATGCCGCGCGGGCCGCACGCCGTCGCCGACACCGATGGTCCGTATCTTCTCGACACCGGCGATCGGCTTCGCATCTTTGTCTATGGCCAGCCCAACCTGTCGCGCATCTACGTTGTCGATCACGGCGGACGCATCACCGTGCCGCTGATCGGCGCGGTAAAGGCGCGCGGACTGACGACGGCCGAATTGGAAGGCGCCATTCGCAGCCGCCTCGGTACCGAGTTCGTGCGCAACCCGCAAGTCACCGTCGATATCCAGCAGAACCGGCCGTTCTTCATCCTGGGCGAAGTTCGCAACGCCGGTCAGTTCCCTTACGTCTCCGGCATGACGGTCGAGACCGCTGTCGCGATTGCCGGCGGCTACACCGAACGAGCGAGTGACCGGCGCTTCCGCATTACACGCCGCATCAACGGCTACGTCGAGCAGATCGAGGCGCCGTCGGACTATGTCGTCAAGCCGGGCGATACCGTCTACGTCTTCGAAAGGTTCCTTTGACATATCTAGTTCCGGTCGTCGGCACGTTGCCGGCGAAACCGGAGCTCGTACTCGGCCATGCGTATCCTTCACGTCCTGCGCGCACCTGTGGGCGGCCTGTTCCGCCATGTCGTCGACCTCGCTTCGGTGCAGGCGGCGCGCGGTCACGACGTCGGCGTGCTGTGCGATTCTGCAGCCAACGACAGCCTGACCGAGGGTCGTCTGGCAGCGCTGGCCGGCAAGCTGTCGCTGGGCCTGCATCGCACGGCCATGGCGCGCGACATCGGTTGGCTGGATTACCCGGCGACGCGTGCGACCATCCGCATCGCGCATCGGCTGGGCGTCGACGTGTTGCATGGGCATGGCGCCAAAGGCGGCGCCTACGCGCGTCTCGCGGCGCTGCAGATGAAGCGGCGGCAGCGCGGTATCGTGGCGCTTTACACGCCGCACGGCGGCAGCCTGCACTACGCGCCGACATCCCTCAAAGGCCGCGTCTTCATGGCGCTCGAACGGGCGCTTGCCGCGAGCACCGACGCGATCGTTTTCGAAAGTGCCTACTCGTCGCGGATCTATGCGGCCAACATCGGCATTTCGCCTCGCATCACGACGCGCGTCATTCCCAACGGCATCCGGTCCGATGAGCTGGAGCCCGTGGCCGCGGCGGATGACGCCGCCGATTTCGTCTTCGTCGGAGAGCTGCGCCATCTGAAGGGTGTCGATCTGATGCTCGAAGCGCTCGCCCGCATCGACCGTCCGCGATCTGCGACGGCGGTGATCGTTGGCGATGGTCCCGACGCCGCACGTTTCAAGGAGCAAGCGACGGCCCTCGGGCTCGACGGCCGCACCTCGTTTCCCGGCGCCATGCCGGCGCGTCGCGCCTTCGCCCTCGGCCGCTCCCTGGTAATGCCGTCGCGCGCCGAGAGTTTCCCTTACATCGTTCTGGAAGCAGGCGGCGCCGGTCTGCCCTTGATCGCCAGCGACGTCGGCGGAATTCCCGAGATCATCGCCGGGACAACCGTTTCTCTAGTGGCACCCGAGAATGTCGACGCGCTCGCGGCCCGGATGCACGACCACCTCGTCGATCCCGCGACGGCCGCGCGGGCGGCCGCCAGCCTCCGTGATGTGATCGCCCAGCGCTACTCGGTCGACGTGATGGCGAACGCGGTCACCGCCCTTTACGGCGAGTTGCTCGAAGGGGCGCGTTCCGGCGATGTTATGGCCGCAACGGTTCCCGCTCCTGGCGAATAGCGTCGCGCCACCGCCGTTTACCATCAAGCCAATCTGTACCGTTTGCACCACGCCTCAGAGTTTCCGTGGCACGGGCAATGCTTTGCAGTCGTCGATCCAGAACTATCGACGAGACGAGTTGCGCCCACATGTCCAACAAGTCACTGGCCGATTCCGTCCAGACCACGACGTCGACGCGACTCGCACCATCGAGCCACGTCACGGTCGAGCTGCCGCTGCTCGCCGATTACCGCCATGGCCAGAGTGCCACACCCATCTCGCCGGCGATCGTGCGCGGCGCGATGCAGGCGACCGACTTCATTCTCACCGTTGCGATCGGCTTTGCGCTGGCGATGGTCTACGTCGCCGACCCTGCGGTGGCGAGCGGCTTGATCTACCGGGCGGCGGGGGTGGCCACCGGCGCCGCCACCGTCACCGCGTTCGAATTGTTCGGTCTCTACAGGCTTGCGGCGTTCCCGACCATGCTGCGCCAGTTGCCGCGCATCGCGCTGGCGTGGACGATCGCCTTCAGCGCCCTCGTCGCCGGCGTCTTCTTTCTCAAGATCGGGCCCGAACTGTCGCGCGTCTGGCTGGCTCTGTGGTTCGTGATCGGTGGTCTTTCGCTCGCCGCCGAGCGCATCGCCTTTGCGGCCCTCGTCCAGCATTGGGCCCGGCAGGGGCGCCTCTATCGTCGCGCCGTCATCTACGGCGGCAGCCGCGTTACCGAGGACATGATCCGCCAGCTGGAGACGGGCGCCGCCAGCGAAGTGCGCATCTCCGGCATCTTCGACGACCGCGACGGCGAGCGTGCGAGCCCGATGATCGCGGGCTATCCGCGCGTCGGCGGCCTCAGCGACCTCATCACATTCTGCCGCAAGAACCCGATCGATCTCGTCATCGTGGCGCTGCCCCTCGCCGCCGAGCAACGCCTCGTCGACGTGATGAAGCAGATCTCGGTGCTGCCGGTCGATATCAAGATGCCGTCGGCATCGACCGCGCTGCGGTTCAGCCCGCGCACCTACTCGCGCATCGGCGACGTGTCGATGATCGACCTGCACGACGCGCCGATCACCGATTGGGGCAGCGTCTCGAAATGGTTGTTCGACAAGATCATCGGCACCTTGGCGCTGGTGCTGCTGGC
Source organism: Hyphomicrobiaceae bacterium (assembly GCA_046295315.1). Lineage (GTDB taxonomy): Bacteria > Pseudomonadota > Alphaproteobacteria > Rhizobiales > Hyphomicrobiaceae > JAEUMD01. The sequence goes on along the minus strand of JBKBNR010000211.1, from coordinate 1,401 downwards.
GCCGTTGATGGCCGTGATCGCCATCGCGATCAAGCTCGACAGTCGCGGCCCGGTGCTGTTCCGGCAGAAGCGCTACGGCTTCAACAACGAACTGATCGAGGTGTTGAAGTTCCGCTCCATGTACACCGACCGCTGCGATGCCAACGCCAACCGCCTCGTGACACGCGACGATCCCCGCGTGACGCCTGTCGGCCGCTTCATCCGCAAGACCAGCCTCGACGAACTGCCGCAGCTCATCAACGTCGTCAAAGGCGATCTGTCGCTGGTCGGACCGCGACCGCACGCGCTCGAAGCCAAGGCCGCGAACCAGCTCTATGACGAGGTGGTCGAAGGATACTTCGCGCGCCACAAGGTCAAGCCTGGCATCACCGGATGGGCGCAGATCAACGGCTGGCGCGGCGAGACCGATACGCCGGAAAAGATCACGAAGCGCGTCGAGCACGACCTCTACTACATCGAGAACTGGTCGGTGTTCCTCGACCTCTACATTCTTGTGAAAACGCCGTTCGCGCTGCTCAAGACCGATAACGCGTATTGATCTGCGCGTCGGCACGCGACTGGCGATGCCCCCCGCGAGCCGGTGCAGATTTTGCGAGACGTCCGGCGCCGGCGATCCGATGCGAAGCGCCCGCCAGCAAGGCAGCGGGCCGCTTCCAACCCTGCCCGGCAGAGGCACACATTGACCGCCGCATCCGCTACCCAGCGCATATCCATCAGGCCGGACCTACCGCCGAATCTGGCCATGCCGCGCCGTGACGGGCAGCAGCCGAGCCTCGTTCATCGCTTGGCGCTGGCGGCAGTCTGGCTGTCGATCGCCGCCGGCGCCATCGTATTCACAGAACCCGCGCCAACCGACGTCCTGTCGATGGGTCTCATCGTCCTGCTGCCCGTCCTCGGCCTGGTTTCGTTCAATCGCGGGGTGCTGGCTTTCGCCGTCGCCCTGATGCTGCTCACCGCCTTCGGGTTCATGGGCTCGATGATGTCGAGCGATCTCGTTCACTCGGTCAAACACACCGCCATCTCGCTCTATCTTTGTCTCGCGGCCGTCGTTCTCGCCGGCTTCGTGGCGCTGAAGCCTCGCGCCCACGCCAAGCTGCTGCTCGATGCGCAACTGGCGGGCGCCGTGTTCGCAGCGACGGCGGGCATCGTCGGCTACTTCGACCTTGTGCCCGGTAGCGGCGAAGTGTTGACCCGGTTCGGCCGCGCCAGCGGCACCTTCAAGGACCCCAACGTGCTCGGCCCCTATCTGGTGCCGGCCATCGTCTACGCGCTTCACGTTTGGCTCAGCCGTCCGCTGAGAAAGAGTGTCCTGCACGCCGTCGCATTGGCCGTGCTTTCACTGGCACTGCTGCTGACGTTTTCACGCGGCGCCTGGGCAGCAGCGGCGCTTGCCGTCGCGAT
>JBKBNR010000210.1:335-5377 GCA_046295315.1 Hyphomicrobiaceae bacterium | reverse complement strand
CCGACACATGGCCACCGTGCTTCTCGTCGTACACCTTATGATCGCCGCAGGACTCGTCGGCGTCGTGCTGCTGCAAAAATCCGAGGGCGGCGCTCTCGGCATGGGCGGCGGCGGCGGTGGTGGCGGCTTTCTCACCGGTCGCGGCACGGCCAACCTGCTGACGCGCACGACGGCGGCACTCGCGGCGGCCTTTTTCGCCACCAGCCTGTTGCTGACGGTGCTGGCCAACCAGGGCAGCAAGGCGCCGTCGATCCTCGACCGCGCGGCGCCGACGACCCCGGCAGGGAGCACCGCACCGGCGGTTCCCGGCACGACACCGGCACCGGCGACCGGCGAGGCACCGGCCGCCCCGCGCGGCGGCGTGCTCGACATGTTGCAGGGGCCGCAGGTTCCCCGCGACCGCTGACACTGCGCAGGCCCGAGGCGTCCGCCATTCCAATCCGGTCCTCGAAGGCTCGGCCCCTGCGATGGCAGGCCACGCCCTGGCTTTGCCGTCGGCACGCCGCTGTCGTGCGCGATTTTGCGCCAGCCCGCGAACCCGGTGGATGATTTGAATTTGCCGCTTGGATACGGGGTCGCGTTCATGCCAAACCACAAGCCCATGCAACGCTATATCTTCATCACGGGCGGCGTGGTTTCCTCACTCGGCAAGGGTCTCGCATCTGCCGCGCTCGGCGCGCTGCTGCAGGCGCGCGGCTATTCCGTTCGCCTGCGCAAGCTCGACCCCTATCTCAACGTCGATCCGGGCACCATGAGCCCGTTCCAGCACGGCGAGGTGTTCGTCACCGACGACGGCGCCGAGACGGATCTCGACCTCGGCCACTACGAGCGTTTCACCGGCGTTCCGGCGAGCCAGTCGGACAACATCACCACCGGCCGCATCTACCAGAACATCATCACCAAGGAGCGGCGTGGCGATTTCCTCGGTGGTACCGTGCAGGTCATCCCGCACGTCACCGACGCCATCAAACAGTTCGTGCGCGACGGCAACGAGGGGGTCGACTTCGTGCTGGTCGAAATCGGCGGCACGGTCGGCGACATCGAGGCGCTGCCCTTCTTCGAGGCGATCCGCCAGCTCGGCAACGATCTGCCGCGCGGCGCCAGCGTATTCATTCATCTGACGCTGCTGCCCTACATTCCGTCGGCGGGCGAGCTCAAGACCAAGCCGACACAGCATTCGGTGAAGGAGCTGCGCTCGATCGGCATCCAGCCGCATATTCTGATGTGCCGCGCCGACCGCGAGATCCCGAAATCCGAGCGGCGCAAGATCGCGCTGTTCTGCAACGTGCGCGAAGAAGCCGTGATCCAGGCGCTCGACGCGGCCTCGATTTACGACGTGCCGCTCGCCTATCACCGTGAGGGCCTCGACGTGCAGGTGCTCGAAGCCTTCGGCATCACCGGCGCGCCGCAGCCCGATCTGCGCCGCTGGCAGGCGATCTCGGACAACATCGCCAACCCGGAAGGCGAGGTGAAGATCGCCATCATCGGCAAGTACACCGAGTTGAAGGACGCCTACAAATCCTTGAACGAGGCGCTCGTCCACGGCGGCATTGCCAACCGCGTCCGCGTCAAAATCGAGTGGATCGAAGCGGAAGTGTTCGAGCGCGAGGACCCAGCGCCCTACCTCGAGGACGTCGATGCCATCCTGGTGCCGGGCGGCTTCGGCGAGCGTGGCACAGAAGGCAAGATCCTCGCCGCCAAGTTCGCGCGCGAGCGCCGCGTGCCCTACCTCGGCATCTGCTTCGGCATGCAGATGGCGTGCATCGAAGCGGCGCGCAATCTCGCCGGCATCGCCAACGCGTCGTCCACCGAGTTCGGCCCGACGGACGAGCCCGTGGTCGGCCTGATGACCGAGTGGATGCGCGGCAATGAACTCGAACAGAGGAAGTCCGGCGGCGACCTCGGCGGCACGATGCGCCTCGGCGCCTTCAAGGCGCGGCTGGAGCCCGGCTCGCGCATCGCTTCGATCTACGGCGCGACCGAGATTTCAGAACGCCACCGACATCGCTACGAAGTCAACGCGCGCTACCGCGAACGGCTCGAAGCCGCGGGCCTCAAGTTCTCGGGCCTATCGCCCGACGGCCTGCTGCCCGAGACGGTGGAATATGCCGATCATCCCTGGTTCGTCGGCGTGCAGTACCACCCGGAGCTGAAATCGCGCCCGTTCGAGCCGCACCCGCTGTTTGCGAGCTTCGTCGCGGCGGCAATCGAGCAGTCGAGGTTGGTGTGACGCGCCGCGTGGGCAGTGATGGACCGCCTGCCTCTCTTTTTTCCGCAGCAACCTTTCGCCCCGTCGTTCGTTGATGCTGACACGGTGCTAGCGCTCTGCCGGTTCCGGGCGCCGCCGTGGCTGCCATCATGCGATCGAGGGCACGATCATGACGTTTTGCGTCGCCGCCCGGGTCGGCGAAGGCATCGTGGCGCTGGCCGATACGCGCATCGTGCGCGGCTCGGAGCGCCTGAGCAAAAGCAAGCTCAGCCTGCACGAACTGGAGACCGGCGGATCGTATTTCGTCATGACCAGCGGCCTGCGCTCGATCCGCGACAAGCTCGTCATCTATGCCGATGAAGAACTGGCGCGCGGCGGCCTGGGCGAGCCGAGGCTCTATCGGGTTGCGAACCTGGTCGGCGAGCAGTTGCGCCGCGTCCGCGCCGAGGATGGCGCCGGGCTTGCCGCGGGCGGGCTGTCGTTCAACCTCCACGCCATCGTCGGCGGGAGATTGTCGAAAGATGCCCTGCCGACGCTGTTTCTCGTCTACCCGGAAGGCAACTGGATCGAGGTGACGGATGATACGCCGTACTTCGTCATCGGCCGCACACCCTATTCTCTGGCGTTGCTCGACCGCCACCTGAAGCGGGCGCGCTCGCTGCGCGATGCGGCGACACTGTCGTTGCTGGCATTCGAGGTCACGGCAAGCAGTGTCACCGATGTCGATTATCCGATCGACATGGCGGTGATGCGCGCCGAGGCGACCTCGATCAGGAAAAAGCGCTATGACCGCGAGGAACTGAAAGCCTTCGTCGCGAATTGGGAGGCAGCCGTCGACGAACAGATCCGCGCCCTGCCGGCCGATTGGCTGCGCCCTTTGCTGGACGATTGACCGGCGACTCTCGATCTCTGCATCGAGTGGCCATTTTTTGGGTTCAGGGGAGTTGGTGAATGCCCGCGATCGAACTCGGCAGCCATCTCGAATACGAGATCAAATCGCCGACGACACTGTTGCTGAACGTCGCCATCGCCGCCACCGATCACCAGCGCATCGTCGACGAAAGCCTGACGATCAAACCGCAGGTGGCGGTCACCACGTTCGAGGTCGGGCTGGCGCGCAATCGCTTTCACCGCCTGCGTCTGGAGCCGGGAACCGTGACGGTCGCCTATCGCGCGCGGGCCGAATTGACGCCGGTGACGCTAGGCGGGCCGGGCCTCGATCAGACCGAGTATGGCGATCTGCCGCCTGAGGTGCTCACCTATCTCAATCCCAGCCGCTACGTCGAATCCGACAAGCTCGCCAACTATGCGTTCGCCGAGTTCGGCGATCTGCCACCAAACTTCGACCGCGTGAACGCCATCTGCGACTGGATCCACGAGCACCTCGCCTACCGCAGCGGGACCACGAATGCGCTGACGACGGCCGGTGACGTACTGATGCAGCGCCAAGGCGTTTGCCGCGATTTCGCGCACCTCGGCATCGCCATCTGCCGGGCGCTCGGCATCCCGGCGCGCTACGTTTCCGGATATGCGGCGCGCCTGGAGCCTCCTGATTTCCATGGCTTCTTCGAAGCCTACCTCGAGGGCCGCTGGTTCCTGTTCGACGCGACGCGGCTGGCGCCGCCGGCCGGGCTCGTGCGCATCAGTGCCGGGCACGACGCGGCCGACACGCCGTTCGCGACCATCTGGGGCTCGGCGGAACTGAAGTCGAAGTCGGTGTGGGCAGAGGAAGCCTCCGACCGGCGCAATCTGCTCGACACGCCAGCCGACGAAGTCGCCATCAGCACGGCGTGATCAAAGCGCCCGCGCGCCGCCTTCAAATCTGCCCCAGCACCGACGCTGCATGGGTGTGCGGGGGATGGACGGGGTAAATACACCGCTCGAGTGTTCCGTCGCGCACGATCAGCGTCAGGCGCCTGAGATAAACGGTGCCGCCGGTCTCGAACCGCGGCAAGCGCAGCGCATCGGCAAAGCGCAAGCCCTCGTCGGAGAGCAGCAGAAAGGTGATGCCCGCGCGGCGCGCGAACGCCTGCTGGTCGATGCTCGGCTGCGCGCTGAGGCCGAACACCTTGACACCGCGCACAGCGAATTCCGGCATCGCGTCGCGGAAACCTTCGGCCTCGGGGGTCGAGCCATGCGCGCCCGCGATCTCGTCCCAGCCCGGCGGATTGGGCACGCCCGGCGCGCCGGTGTAGGGGTAGATGAATACCACGGCACGCCCGGCGAGACGCGACAGGTCGATGGCGACGCCGGCCGACGACGCGACGGCGATTGCCGGCATTGCCGTGCCCGGAACCAGATGCGCCGCCGCGCCGTCATCCAGCGGCGCCGGCCACGGCCATTCCCCCATCATGCCGTGATCCCTGACCCCTGACCCCTGATCCCTGATCTCTCAGCCCTCGTGCCTCAGCCCTTGTCGCGCATCAGCCGCGCTTTCTGCCGGTTCCAATCGCGCTTCGCCTGATCCTCGCGCTTGTCGTGCAGCTTCTTGCCCTCGGCGAGCGCCAGCTTCATCTTCGCGAAGCCGCGCGCGTTGAAGTAGAGCTCCAGCGGCACCATCGTCATGCCCTTCCTCTCGATGGCGATGGCGAGCTTGTGACGCTGGCGCTTCGACACCAGCAGCTTGCGCCGCCGCTTTGGCTCGTGCTGGAAGAACGGCCCGGCTTCCTTGTATTCGGGGATCGTCGCATTGACGAGCCACAGTTCGCCATCCTCGACGCTGGCATAGCTCTCGGCGATGTTGGCGTGCCCCTTGCGCAGCGACTTGACCTCGCTGCCGGTGAGCACGAGACCGCACTCGATGTCCTCGGATATGCGGAACTCGAAGCGCGCT
>JBKBNR010000210.1:0-325 GCA_046295315.1 Hyphomicrobiaceae bacterium | reverse complement strand
GCTTTGCGATTCTCGGAGACGATCTTGCGGCCATCGTCCTTGGCGGCGGCCATCCGACTACTCCGCGGCGGCGGCGAACAGCGCGCCGCCCTTCGCCGTCACGCCCGCCCGCGCCATCGCCGCGTCGACGATGCGTCGCGTCTCGACGCTGACCGGTACCATCGGCAATCGCATGTCCTCGGTGCAGAAACCCAGTCGCGACACGGCGTACTTCACCGGTCCCGGGTTGGTCTCGACGAACATGGCGTCGAACAGCGGCATCAAGCGATCCTGCAACGCCAGCGCCGCCGCGTAATCCCCCTTCAGCGTCAAGTTCTGCAATTCG
>JBKBNR010000209.1:0-5423 GCA_046295315.1 Hyphomicrobiaceae bacterium | reverse complement strand
TCGCACTCGTCATCAACGTGCTGATCCTGGCGCTGCGGCCGCGCGAGGGTGGCCGCCGTCGGCCGCGCCTCACTGGGTAGCTCCGCCTCGAGCGTGATGACCGAGCAGTCCGCTGCATACTTTTCCGCTCGGCAGGGAGGCCGACTCCCCGGTCCAAATCACACGAGTTTATCGGTACTTCTCGTGTCGTTCGGATCGCGAAATTCGTTCGGAGCGTGCGGCAGAATGAAACGAACTTCGCGATTACGACACTAGCGACGAACCCGAGTGAAACGCTGGACCCTTACCATGCAGTTGAAAGCGATGTCCGACACCGCCCATGCACGGGTCTTGCCTCTCGTGGCCAACGGCCTCGTGCTCGAACGGGACGACCGACGGCTCGTTGACGGCATCGACCTCGTGTTGCTTGCAGAGCCGAGCATCACCGTACTGCTCGGACCCAACGGCGCCGGAAAGAGCCTGCTGCTGCACATGCTGACGGGACTGCTGCAGCCAGACGCCGGAACCGTGACGTGGAACGGGCAAGTCCCCTCGCCCGTGGCGTCGAAGCGCATCGCAGTCGTGTTTCAGAAGCCGGTCCTGTTGCGCAGATCCGTGCTGGCCAACGTGCAGTTCGCCCTGGCGGCGACAGGTTGCCCGCGCCGCCGGACCGAGAGCGAGGCCATGGCCGCCCTAGACGCGGCCGGCCTCGGCGAGTTGGCGGCCCAGCCGGCGCTAAGTCTTTCAGGCGGCGAGCAGCAGCGCCTGGCGCTGGCGCGAGCGCTCGCCTGCCGGCCGGAGCTGCTGGTGCTCGACGAGCCGACGGCAAGCCTCGATCCGTCGTCGACATTACAGATCGAGCGCCTCGTTTCGCATGCGGCTGATGCCGGAATGTCGGTACTGCTGGTGACGCACGACATTGCCCAGGCGCGACGGCTGGCGCGAACGATCCTGTTCATGGATCGTGGGCGTATCGTCGAACAGAGCAACGCCGCCGCGTTCTTCGAAAAACCCGCGCATGCGCGAGCGCGGGCCTACGTCGCGGGCGAATTACTGGCTTGAGTGCGCGGCTCTCTTGCGCTGCTTTCCCGCCGGCGCCGATGCCGCCAACTCCCGGCCCTCCACTTCAGCCCCCTCGGCTTTGACGACGACAGCGTCGAGAAAATCGAGATGCGGCTTCGCTGCGCGCCGCGTGCTGGCGATCAATGACCGGCAATGAGCCAGCAGCAGCTTGCCGAACTCGGTGAGATGCGCACCGCCCCCGGTATTGCCGCCCGTTTTCGAGGCCACCACCGGCTCCTTGAACGCGCGGTTCATCTGATCGACCAGACCCCACGCCTGCCGGTACGACATGTTCATCGCCCGGCCGGCCGCGGAAATGGAACCGAGTTCGTCGATCTTCTCAAGCAGGATGAGCTTGCCTGGCCCGATCCGCCCATGGCTGCCAAGGTCGATGCGCACGATGAGGTCCGTCATTGGTGGTCTCGTCCGCTCAGTCCACGACCGGGGCGCCGGTCTCTGCGGCGACGGCTGCCGAACGGGGGATGGTGCCAACACGTCCGCCCCGACCCAGTCTCGCTGCGCCCCTGCTCGCCTCGCAAGACCGCGGGCGGCGGCGCAATCCGGGGCCGTTGCGCTTCATGGGGAATAATGCAAATTGCCGTCAACTCCAGCGCCGACACGACGGCACGAGACGCTATGCACATTCCTCTCAACCGAATCAAGGCATGGGCTGCGGTATCGATCGCGTTGTCAATCGCCGCCCCGACAGCGCGGGTTTCAGTGTCAGCCGCGGAATTCATTACCGTGCAGTCGACGACGTCGACCGAGAATTCCGGCCTGTTCCGCCACATCCTGCCGGCGTTCACCGCCAAGACGGGCATCGCGGTTCGCGTCGTCGCCGTCGGCACCGGGCAGGCGATCAAGAACGCCCGCAATGGCGATGCCGACGTGCTACTGGTGCATGCCGAGCGCGACGAGGAGACGTTCGTGGCGGAGGGCTACGGGGTCGAGCGCCACAGCCTGATGTACAACGACTTCGTGCTGATCGGTCCTGCGACCGATCCGGCCGGCGTCGCCGGGTCCGGGGATGCAGCCGCCGCTTTCAAGAAGATCGCCGAAGCCAAGGCGCCGTTCGTCTCGCGTGGCGACGACAGCGGCACGCACAAAGCCGAACTCAAACTGTGGAGGGACGCCGGCATCGATGTCCAGGCTGCCTCGGGCACCTGGTATCGCGAGGCGGGCCAGGGCATGGGCGCCACGCTCAACATCGCTGCTTCGATGGATGGCTACGTCTACAGCGACCGCGCCTCATGGTCCTCGTTCAAGAACAAGGGCACGCTGAAACTCGTCGTGACGGGCGACGAGCGGATGTTCAATCCGTATGGCGTCATCCTGGTCAACCCCGACAAGCACCCGCACGTCAAAGCGGCGGCGGGACAAGCCTTCATCGACTGGCTGGTCTCGGACGACGGGCAGGGTGCGATCGCGAGCTTCCGCGTCGGCGGCGAGCAGCAGTTCTTCCCGTCGGCGAAATAGCGGAGACGCCGGCGCAACGGGGCGTGGACGCCCGGAGCGTCGGCAAACGCAAACCCTTCGGCGCCGGTACTCGGATGCAGCACCGAAGGCCAACGTGGACCGCCGGCACTATCCCTGCTGTCGCGGGTCGGCGGCGTCCTCGATCTGCAGTTCGATGCGATTGCGGCCGCCCCACGTATCGCGCCTGAGATGCCCGGCGACGTGCAACGGCATGCCGCCAGAGCCGATCAGCAAATCGCCGAGCGGCTGGCCGTGGGCGCGGAACGCGATGGCGTCGACGCGCGTCCCGTCGGCCGCTTCCAGCACACAGCGGATATGCGTTTCGCCGACCACCTTGGCAAACTTGACGCGATGCGCCGGAAATACGAACCGCGGCTGTGGATTGCCCTGCCCATACGGCCCCGCACGTTCGATGAGATCGATCAACGTGTCGTTGGCGGCGGCCGGCTGCAAAGCGCCGTCGATTTCGAGCGCCTGCGCAGCGCGCACAGCCGTTGACGTACTGCGCAGGCGTTGCTGCATGAACGACACGACGTCGGGCAGTCGCGACCGCTCGACCGTGAGCCCCGCCGCCATGGCGTGACCCCCGCCCTTCACCAAAAGCCCATCGCTGACCGCTGCACGCACCGTGGCGCCGATGTCCACACCGGCGATCGAGCGTAACGATCCAGTTCCATGCCCCGGTTTCACACCGGCTTCTGTTTCCCACGAGATGACGCAGCTCGGCCTGCGGAAGCGCTCGGTCAAGCGGCTAGCGACGAGCCCGACGACGCCTTTGTGGAAGGTTTCCGAGCCGATCACCAACAACGGGAGATCGGGGTCGGCCTCGACCATATGCTCGGCTTCGGCAAGCGCGGCGTCCAGCATCTCGGTCTCGATCGACTTCCTCTCGCGATTGAGCTTGTCGAGCAGCGCCGCGATGCGCGCGCTCTCCGCTTCGTCATCGGTGGCAAGAAGCCGCGCGCCGAGGGCCGCATCGCCGATGCGTCCGCCGGCATTGATTCGCGGGCCCAGGATGAAGCCGAGATGATACGGCGTCGGCGCGGTGTCGAGGCTCGCCACATCCAGCAGCGCCTTGATGCCGGTGTTGCGGCGCTGGCGCATGACCTTGAGGCCTTGCGTGACGAACGCACGGTTGAGACCTTGCAACGGCACCACGTCAGCCACCGTCGCCAGCGCCACCATGTCGAGAAGGTCGATGAGCGACGCCTCGGCGACATGGCGACGCGCGTAGAAGCCACCGCGCCGCAGGTGCCGTTGCGTCGCCACCAGCACCATGAATACGACGCCCGCTGCACACAAATGGCCGAGGCCCGAAATGTCGTCCTGGCGATTGGGATTGACCACCGCTATCGCGGTCGGCAATTCGGCGTCCGCCTGATGGTGGTCGATGACTACGACGTCGCACGCGAGTTTTGCGGCAACGGCCAGTGGTTCGAAGCTCGTCGTGCCGCAGTCGACGGTGACGATGAGTTTCGCGCCGTCCTTCACCAGCATCTCGATGGCCGCCGGATTTGGCCCGTAGCCCTCGAAGATGCGATCGGGAATGTAAATCCGCGCTGGAACGCCGTGGTGATCGAGGAAACGCTTCAGCAGCGCGCTCGAGCAGGCGCCGTCGACATCGTAGTCGCCGAAGATGGCGACCGGCTGGCGCGCCTCGACGGCCTCGGCCAATCGCGCTGCCGCCTTGTCCATATCGCGCAACGTATCGGGATCGGGCATCAGCGCTTTCAGCGTCGGGTCGAGGACCGTCTCGACCTCATCGAGACCGACGCCACGCGCGGCCAGCACGCGACCGAGCAACTCGGGGAGCGCATACCGTTGCGCGATCGCCTCGGCGATCAGCCGTTGCTCGCCCGTCAATCGCTCGCGCCAGGCATAACCACGCGCCGATTTCGAAACGCCGAGAAAATTTCCGTCGGCTTCGCCCGGTTTCGCGCGCTTCTGAGCCACTGCTGCCATCGCCAACCTCCCCCGACCGCTACGGGTTGTAGGTCGATTCGTGGCGCATACCGTGGCAGCGGGGACTAAATCCCCGTTACTCACAGAATGCCAAGACAGCGACGTGCCGTGAAGGCCAGGGGACTCGCCCCCTGGACCCCATGGCTCTGTTGGCCGACGGTGCGTCGATAAAAAGGAATGGGGTCGCGGGGACGATGCCCTTCGCCGTCACGTCACTCAAGCGACCTTCGGCTGATCCAGCGAGCGCGGGTCATAGTTGAGCACCGGCGCCAGCCAACGCTCGCACTCAGCCACACTCCACCCCTTGCGCGCTGCATAGTCCTCGACCTGATCGCGCTCTACCTTGCCGACGCCGAAGTAATGCGCCTGCGGGTGCGCGAAGTAGAGGCCGGACACGGATGCCGCCGGCCACATCGCATAGCTCTCCGTCAGCGTGATGCCGGCGCGGCGTTCGACATCCATGAGTTTCCACAGCGTCGCCTTCTCGGTGTGATCGGGCTGCGCCGGGTAGCCGGGGGCGGGGCGAATGCCGCGATACTTCTCCGCGATCATCTCGTCATTGGTGAGGTTCTCGTCCTTGGCATAGCCCCACAGCTCCTTGCGCACGCGCCAGTGCATGTGTTCGGCAAAGGCTTCCGCGAGCCGATCCGCGAGCGCCTTGAACATGATGCGCCCGTAATCGTCGATCTTCTCGAAATGCGCGTCGAGCGCGGCCTCGTCGCCGATGCCGGTGGTGACGGCAAACGATCCGACGTAGTCGGCAAGCCCCGTCCCCTTCGGCGCGACGAAGTCGGCGAGCGCGGTGTGAGCGCGATCGCGATTGGCGTCGCGGGCGATCTGTTGGCGCAGCGTGTGCAGCGTCGCGAGCTTCGTATGGCGTGGTTCGCCGGTGTAGATCTCGATGTCGTCACCGACGGCGTTCGCCGGCCAGAAGCCAACCACTG
>JBKBNR010000208.1:0-5425 GCA_046295315.1 Hyphomicrobiaceae bacterium | reverse complement strand
GCTCCGGCCGTCTTCGACGGCGCGATCAATGGCGAGGGCTTCCTCGCCTACGTGCGTCAAGTTCTAGCGCCGATGCTGCGGCCCGGCGACATCGTCATCCTCGACAACCCGTCGGGCCACAAAGTCGAGGGCGTGCGCAGGGCGATCGAGGCGGCCGGCGCCGAACTGCGATATCTGCCGCCCTACTCGCCCGACCTCGATCCGAACGAACAGATGTTCGCCAAGCTGAAAGCGCTGCTCCGCAAGGTCGCCGCCCGCTCGATTGAGGCATTGTGGTCGGCCATTGCCAACTCGTCAGCACTATCGATGCCAACGCGTGCCGAAACGACCTCCGCCATCCAGGCTATGTACGGTCCGCCAGAATCTGCTCTAGCAGTATTGATCAACTCGTGTGATCGAGACCGAGAAGTCCGCCTCCCTACCTGGCCGAAAAGTATGCAGCGGACGTCTCGGTCATCACACTAGCGGGCGATCCGTAGACGCTGCATGGCTTGCACCATCTCCTGTCGCGCCGCCACGGCGGGGTTGCCGGCATCGAGCGCAACGTCGCTGATCGTCAGCACGCTACCTTCTGCGACGTCGCGCGCCAGTCGCACGCGATGCGCAAGGCCGATCGGCAGGTAGTTCGCCGCGACCGAGGTTGCCGCCGGACACTGCCGCCCCCAGACGGTGAACCCGCCTTCGCCGTCCAGCGTCTCACCGGCTTTCAGGTTGCGCTTGGCGACCGCGACCACATCGGAATTGAAGGTGCGCGCCTGCCCGGTCGGTTCCCCGCGCAGGGCTACCGACGCGACGGAGATGCCGAGTTCGACGCCGATCATGTGCGTCGGCCGGTAAAGCGCTGCGTAGGTGCCCGAGCGATCCTGCAACATGTTGTATTCACCGAAACAGGCTCGCGCGTAGGCGCTTTCGCTCGTGACGACGACGAACGTGCCCATGGCGATATGGTGCGGCACGTCGCGACCGTCGCGATACAGCGACGACACAACCTCAGTGACGCCGCGCCGTTCGATGCAGCCGCCATCGGCCGCAGGCTTCAGCACGTCGGCAAGTTCGAAGCGCGACGCCGGAGGGAACGCCAGACCGTGCGTCTGCGGGAGCAGATCGCAGGCGTTGCAGACCGCCGTCATCTCGATCGCCGATTTGGTGCCGTCGATGAACGAGTTGAACATCTGCGGATTGATGCTGCCGCGGGCCACCTTCAGGTAGCCGTCGAGGATGTCCCATACCGTTTCGGGCGTCGACGCATGGTAGCTCGGCAGATACCGCGTGCCCTTGCCGGCCGCCACCACCTCGAAGCCGCAGGCCCGCGCCCAGTCGACATGCTCGGCGATCAGCGCCGGCTGATCCCCCCAGGCGAGCGAATAGACGACGCCGGCAGCCCTCGCCTCCGCCGCCAGCAGCGGGCCGGCCAGGGCATCGGCCTCGACGTTGACCATCACCACGTGCTTGCGATGCTGGAACGCCAACCGCGCGAGGCTGACGCCGGTCGCGGGATCGCCGGTCGCCTCGATCACGACGTCGATGCGCGGGTCGCGGACGAGCGCCTCGGCATCGTCGGTCACCAGCGTTCCACCACGCGCGAATGCGGCATCGAGATCGCCGGCGGCCGTGCGTTGCGCTTCCCAGCCCGCGCCCGCCAGCCGATCTCGTGCCCGTGCCGGATCGAGGTCGGCGAGCCCGGCGACATGAAGCCCTGGAGTGAGCCGGGCTTGCGCCAGGAACATGGTGCCGAATTTGCCGGCGCCGATCTGCGCCACCCGCACCGGCTGCCCGAGAGAGGCGCGCGCCTGCAACTTGGCATGAAGGTTCATTTCGGCTCTCCCGGTTCCCGCTTCCGTCGCGCATTGAACACGACTAAACCTGTTGCAATGGCCCGCGGCAAGACGGGTCGGTGTGGATCGCCAGAATCGGGAATGTGCTCGTGCGCTGAAGCGCGAAAGCCGTCTCCTGCGTGACGATCTCTAACGCCAGAATATCTGGGGAACTGGCATGGACATGCGACGGCTGGGCAGCCTCGGACCGCTCGTTTCTTCGGTCGGCCTCGGCGGCATGAGTCTCGGCGGCACATATGGGCCGACCAGCGAAGACGCGGCCATGCGGTTGCTGGCGCGGGCTGTCGACCTCGGTGTCAATCACTTCGATACCGCCGATATCTATGGCATGGGCCAGAGCGAGGACCTGATCGGCCGCTTCCTGCGCGAAACGCGAGCGCGCGTTGTTATCGCCACCAAGGCGGCCATTCGCTATGTGCCGGCCACCGGCGAGCGGCGCATCGACAACAGCCCAGCGCATCTCAAGGCCTCTCTCGAGCGCTCGTTGAAACGCCTCGGCCGTGACCACGTCGAACTCTTCTACCTCAACCGCCGCGAGACGGAGCGTCCGATCGAGGACACCATCGAGGTGCTGGCGCAGATGAAGCGCGAAGGCAAGATCGGCGCCATCGGTCTCAGCGAAGTTTCGCCGGAAACGCTGCGGCGAGCCAACAAGGTGCACCGGATCGCCGCTGTGCAGAGCGAATACTCGCTGTGGACGCGCGGTGTCGAGCGCGAGATGCTGGCGACATGCCGCGAACTCGGCGTCACTTTCGTCGCCTTCAGTCCGCTGGGACGCGGCATGCTGAGTGGCGGATTGGTCGATCCGGCGAGCTTCGGCAGGAACGACTTCCGGCGCGCCAACCCTCGCTTCCAGGAGCCCGAGTTCAGCCGCAACCGCGCCGCCGTCGCGGCCTTCGTCGCCCTCGCCAGCCGCCTCGGCCGAACACCCGCCGAACTCGCGATCGCCTGGGTGCTCGCCGCCGACCGCCACATCATCACCATACCCGGAACGCGATCCGCCGAGCATCTGGAGCAGAATGTCAAAGGCGGCAACCTGCGGCTGTCGGCGAGCGAGCGCGACGCGGTGACGGCGGTCTTTCCGCCCGGCTTCCCGTGGGGCGAGCGCTATGGCGCGACACAATCGCAGGGCGTCGAGACCTGATCGCGCCCGGCCAGACGCGTCGAGTTGCAGCGCTACCACACGACGGCCGCAAACCCCGATACGATCGCCGATCTGCCCGTCCAGCGCCACATTCGCCCGCGATCACCGCTCGGAGCGCGCTCGGAACCGAGTAGCGCCGCTCGAACCCGGTGCGGGGGCGTCGGGAGTTCGTGATCGGGGGATCGGCACTTTGATCAAACAATTCGGGGGCCGGCCAGCACCCGCCATGCTGGCTCTGACATTCGTCGCCTTGGCAGCCTTGTCGAGCTTGGCGCTGGCGGCGGGGGATGGCATCGAGGCCCATCCATTCGAAGCGGCCATGCCATTGATCGGATTCGCCGGAAAAGCCGCCCTCGCTCCCGCCGGGACAGGTTCTGAAAGCGCCGCGCTCTACAGTTTCAGCGACGCCGACGCCCCTGCGAAACCCTATTGGTGCAATTCGACCGGCGCGCTGGTCGACAACATCGAACGACTAGGGGGCGAATCGGTCATGCGCGTCGATCTCGACGACGGCCGCCGCCTGGAACGCTATTGGAACGCCAGCGAGGAAGTCACCATCGAGCACGGCACGGACGGCACCAGTTGCCTCGTCGAACTGCGCCACCGGTCTGGCCGCTGAGCAACCATGCCGCCGCGAACGGTCGGCCGCCGCCGACGGCGGTCGCGCGAGCCGATGTCAGGCTCACGACCGAAATGCCCGACGACCCCATCGAGACGCAGCCGGGCGACAACTCGCTCGGCCGGCCATAATCGAGGGATAGAAAATCGGCACACGAGGTGCCAAATGGAAGGGCAACTTCGCTCATGGCGCGACGGGGATTGAAATGACAAACGGCAACCGCGGCGGCAGCGGCAGGCCGCCTCAGCGACCGGCACCGCCCAATCCGCAATGGCAAGACCCTCGGCAAGCTCCGCCGCGAGCACCTCGGCTCGACGATGTGCGGCCCGTGGATCATCGAACGACCGGGCCGCACCGCCAGCCGAGCCCGAAGGGCACCGCGCGACGGCCACTCGGCAAAGGCGGCCTTTCCTATGCGCCGCCCCCTGGGCAGCGCCGCCAGCGGTCACTCCTTGCCAGCATCATGCTCTATGCCGGCAGCGGGTTGATCCTGCTTGCGGCACTGGCGTTGGTTTTCGTGGTTCTGGTGCCGCCGACCGATCTCATCCGCCAGCAGGCGATCGCCGCGGTGAAACAGCAGACCGGGCGCGACCTCGCGATCCGCGGGCCCGCTAGCCTGACGTTCTATCCGGCGATCGGCGTTTCGCTCGCCGACGTGTCGCTCTCCGCGCCACCCGGCATGTCGGCACCGGCGACGGTCGAGATGAAGCGTCTCGATGTCGCCGTGAAGCTGCTGCCGCTGATTTCGCGACAGATCGAAGTCAAGCAACTCGTGCTGACACGACCGCGCATCGATCTGCGCATCGACAAGTCGGGGCGCGCGAGCTGGGACATGGTGTCGAGCGCTGGCATCGGTAACGCGCCGCCCCTGCGGTTTGCCGAGGTGCGCGATGAAACGCGCCTCGATGACAGCGGCGGCACGGCGCGCGGCATCGTGGTGGCACAGGCGTCGTCGCGCCCGCCAGGCGTTGCGACCGGCGGCAGGCCGAGCCTGGAAGGTCTGGCGCTCGAGGATGTCCGCATCGTCGACGGCTCCGTCGACTACACCGATGAGCGCAGCGGCGTTTCGCACGCCATCTCGTCGCTCGACGCGGCCATTACGGCCGACAAGCTGACGAGTCCGCTGACGGCCAAGGGCGATCTCGACTGGCGCGGGCAGACGATCGGGTTCGACGCCACCGCGAATTCCTTAGCGACGCTGATGCGCGACGGCCGCGCTCGGCTGGCCGTCAGCCTGCGCTCGAAACCTCTGGCACTCGACTATAGCGGATCGGCCGACACCGGCGCCGCCAGCCGGGCAGGGGCGGCGCTCGACGGCAATCTGACAGTCAACGCACCATCTGTGCGGGCCATGCTGAAGTGGGTGGGCCACGACGTGCCGCCCGGCGATGGCCTCGGGCCCCTGTCGCTGAAGAGCCGCCTCCGGGCGAGCCCTGGAAAACTGACCCTCGACGGGTCCGAACTGGCACTCGACGCGATCCGCGCGACCGGCACCGTTCAGGCGACCACGGATGGCGCTCGACCCCACGTCCGCGCCGACTTGTCCGTCGCCGCGTTGAACCTCAATCCCTACATCGCCGCTGGCGCCGGACCCGCCGCAACGCCAACGCCGGAGCCGGCGCGCCACGCACCCGGCACAGCCGCCCCTCGGACAGCACCACCAGCCGCCACCCCGCGCTCCATCGAGGACCTGCTCGACGCGCAGCGCGGCCCGCAAGTGCGTGGCTACACCGCCCGCGCGGGCTGGAGCGACGAGCCGATCGACCTCGCGTGGCTCCGCCTTGTCGACGCCGATGCCAAGCTGAACGTCGGCCGTCTCATCGTGCG
>JBKBNR010000207.1:0-5507 GCA_046295315.1 Hyphomicrobiaceae bacterium | reverse complement strand
GGCGCGCGTATAGAGAGCGCAAGACCGCACACCGCCACGTCCGCCGACATGCGCCGCCGGACCACAACCCACCGCACCGGAGAGCCAGCCCGATGTTCGCCGTCGAAGTCCGCGACCGCATCATGATCGCCCACTCGTTGCCCGATCCGTTCTTCGGCCCGGCGCAGAACATGCACGGCGCGACGTTCGTCGTCGATGTCGCCTTCATGCGCGAGACGCTGACCAAGCAGAACGTCGTCGTCGACATTGGCGCGGCTCTCGACGTTTTGTCGAAGACGCTGAAACCGCTCGCCTACCAGAACCTCGACGAGATCGCGGAGTTCAAGGGCAAGCTGACCACGACGGAATTTCTGGCGCAGCACATCTTCGGCAAGATCAAAGATGCCGCGCGGAGCGGCGCGCTTGGCGAGGACGGCAAAGGCCTCAGCCGCATTCGCGTCACGCTGACCGAAACGGACCTGGCGCGCGCCTGGTGCGAGGGCGCGCTGGACGAGCCCAAGAGCGGAGCCTGAAGCCCGTGTCTGAAGCGCTCGCCGAGGTCGTATTCGCGGTTCCAGGCGACATCGATTCGCCGACAGGCGGTTATGGCTATGGCCGTCGGCTGATCGCCAACCTGCCGTCCTACGGCATCGCGATCCGCCATGTCGCGCTGCCGGCGAGCTATCCGAATCCGACCGCGAGCGATCTCGCCGCGACGGAACGGCTGCTCGGCTCGACGCCGCCCGGCACGCGGTTGCTGATCGACGGACTCGCATATGGCGCCATGCCGGCCGACCTCGTGGCACGGCTCGACCGGCGGATCATCGCCCTCGTGCATCATCCTCTGGCGTTCGAGACGGGCGTCGATCCTGCGCGCAAAGCGGCGCTGATCGCCTCAGAGCGGGCGGCGCTGGCGCTCGCCCGTCATGTCATCGTGACCAGCGAGGCAACGCGGCGCACCGTGATCGCCGATTACGACGTACCGGACGCAAAGATCACCGTCGCCGAGCCCGGCACTGACCCGGCGTCGCGGGCCTCCGGCACCGGCACGCCGATGCAGTTGCTCTCGGTCGGCGCGATCTCGCCGCGTAAAGGGTACGACGTACTCGTCGACGCGCTTGCGACGCTGCACGACCTCGACTGGCGGCTGACCATTGCCGGCGCAACGGACCGCGATCCCGCGTGTGTTGCAGCAGTGCGCGCAAAAATCGCGGCACATCGTTTGACGGATCGCATCACGCTTGCCGGGACTGTGGTTCCGGCGACCCTCGACCGCTTCTACGAGTCGACCGATCTGTTCGTGCTGCCGTCACTCTACGAAGGCTACGGCATGGTGCTGGCGGAAGCCATGGCGCGCGGCCTCGCCATCGTCTGCACGACGGGTGGCGCCGCCGCTGAAACCGTGCCGGACGAAGCGGCGATCAAGGTTGCGCCTGGTGACTCCGCGGCGTTGTCGCGGGCCATCGCCACAGTGCTCGGCGACAACAAGCTGAGGAAGAACATGCGCCGCGCGTCTTGGGAAACGGGTCGCACCTTGCCGACGTGGAACGAAACGGCGCGCCGTGTGGCGGCGGCTATCGTCGGTATCAGAACATGAGCGGATTTAGCCCCGACTGGCTGGCGCTGCGCGAGCCGGCCGACATTCGCGCACGCAACGCAGATGTGGCCTCGGCACTCGCCGCGCGGTTCGCATTGCGCGACAGCGTTTCCGTCGTCGATCTCGGCTGCGGCACGGGTTCCAACCTGCGCACCACATCGGCGCTGCTGCCCAGCCGCCAATCGTGGACGCTGGTCGATTATGATTCACGCCTGCTCGATGCCGCGCGGGGCGTGCTGGCCTCATGGGCGGATACGTCGACCGCGAACGACGACGGCTCCATGTCGCTGACCAAAGACAGCCGCGCCATCACTGTGCGCTTCCGTCAGGCCGATCTCGTTGCCGATCTCGAAGCGATGCTCGACCCGGCGCCCGACCTCGTCACGGCGGCGGCTCTGTTCGATCTCGCGTCGCCCGAGTTCATCAGGCGCACCGCGCGCGCCGTCGCGCGGACCGGCGCAGTGTTCTACACGGTGCTAACCTACAACGGCATCCAGCATTGGCACCCCCGCACACCGAGCGACGGGCAGATGACGTCGGCGTTCAATCGCCACCAGATGACCGACAAGGGTTTCGGCGTATCAGCCGGACCGACCGCACCCGTACATCTGGCGGAGCAGTTCGAGGTGATGGGCTTCGCCGTGACGGAGGGCCAGAGCCCGTGGATCATGTCAGCGCCGCGCGACGCCCAACTGATCGGCGAACTGGTGCAGGGACAGGCGGCGGCGGTGCGTGAAACCCGTGCCGTCGATGCAGCGACGGTCGAGCGCTGGTTGAAGGTCGCCCGCACGGGCGCCGAGGTCGGCCACGTCGACACGCTGGCCGTTCCGCCGCCAGGCGGCATCGCCGGCATGAACGACTGAGCACAGCGCCAGCCAGCCCCCACTCAAACATCGGGTGACTGGCGGTCGGGCGACGGCTTCCGGCGGCGCAGCAGCCCGGGCAACATGCGCGCCAGCACGCTGTCGCCGCGAATGATGTGGTGGTAGAGCGCGGCCGCGATGTGCACGCCGGCGAGGGCGATCAGCGCCAACGCCGCATAGCCATGATACTGGAACACGATCTCGGACATCTTTTGATCGGCCGCGACGATGCCCGGCAGCTTGAACAGCCCGAAGATGTCGAGGGCCGGATAAAGGGACACGCCGACCCAGCCGAGCAGCGGCACCAGCAGCAGCAGCACATAGAGGCCGAGATGGTTGGCGCCGCTGGCGAGCTTGTGCCACGTCTCCAGTGTCGGCTCGTGGTCCGGCGCGCCGTGCACGAGACGATAGCCGAGGCGCACGACCACGATGGCGAGGAGAACCATGCCGAGCAGCTTGTGCGACGAGTAGAGCGCATTGGTCGTGGCGTCCCAGATGTTCAGCACGTTGCCACGGTAGGCCATGTAGTAGCCGAGCGGTATCTGCGCCAGCAGCAGACCCAGAACGGCCCAATGCAGTGCCCGCGCGGTGGGGCTGTAGACCTCGACCGGCGGTGACGACGGAACGCTGGAATGGCGGCCTGCTTCAGTGTCATGACGCGGCATCGCGGGCCTCTCTTCTCGACGATCTCATGTCGCAATCGAATAGCACATCGCCATCGGCGAGAACATGGACGCTTGTCAGCGGCCGCGGCGCTTCTGCCAGCCGACCGATCGGCGCCAGCGACAGACCCGCTTTGCCGCTGCCGAGCAGAACCGGCGCCACCAGTACATGCAGGCGGTCTGTGGCACCCGCATCAATGAACGATGACACGGTCTGCGCCCCGCCTTCGACGAGGATACGCCGCCATCCCCGTGCGAATAGCGCTGCAACGACGGCCGAGGGATCGAATGCGCCGCCGGCCCGGCAACGCGCGAGCTCGATACGGGTTGCCACGGCCGGCGTGACGGCGCCCGGCGATGTCACGACGGCGACTGGCGCACCGTCGCCGGCCAACAGCCGCGCGGTGACCGGCAGCCGCCCCCGCGGGTCGATGACCACCCGCGCCGGACTCCTTCCCGGCACACGCCGGACGTTGAGCATGGGATCGTCGGCGAGTGCCGTGCCGATGCCGACGACGACCGCGTCGACCACCGCGCGCAGCCGGTGCACATGGTCGAGTGCGGCATCGCCGTTGATCCAGCGGCTTTCACCCGACGGCAACGCTATGCGCCCGTCGAGCGACTGGCCGAGCTGGGCGACGACGAACGGCCGGTCGGCCGGGCAATCGCGGATGGCGCGCAGGGACGCCGCATACGTCGGCGGCAGAGCGTCGAGATCGAGCATGCAATCGGACAAAGGCATCACCACGAGAAGCAGTCGCCGTTCTTTTGCGCGAGAAAATCAATGCCGGTCAACGGCGGCATGTGTTGCCCGGTCCATCATCGTGCTCCGTTCTGCTTTCCATCACAGGGGCGCGGCGTGGTATGGCCTCGGCAGACGCCGATGCGAAGAACTCCTGACTGGGAAAGCGCAGCTTGCAGACGAAGACCTCGCAACGAGACGACGACATCCCTCCGCCGTGGCCGGTGCTGCCGGTCCTGGCGCTGATCGTCGCCTGCTGGGCAGTGCTCGCGTGGCCGTGGCTTTCGGGCCGTTTCACGATCCCTTGGGATGCGAAGGCGCATTTTCTACCGCAGGCGCAGTTCCTGGCCGGGTCGCTGTGGCGAGGCGAGAGCCCGTTCTGGACACCTTACGTCTTCTCCGGTCATCCCCAAATCGCCGACCCGCAGGCGCTTTTGTTCTCGCCACCATTCCTCGTGCTGGCGATGTTCAATGCCACCCCTGGCAACTGGGCGGCCGACACGACGGTATATGTGTCAGTCCTCGCAGGCATGCTGGCGCTGGCGCTGTGGTTCCGTGACCGGCGTTGGCATTGGGCGGGCGCCATCATCGCGGCTCTGGCGTTCGGCTTCGGGGCCTCGATGGCGTGGCGTATCCAGCATACCGGGCAAGTGCTCAGCCTCGCCTATCTGCCGATCGTCATTCTGTTGTTGGATCGCGCTCTGTTCCGCACGTCGTGGCGCTATGGCGCGGGCGCGGGGCTCGTCGCCGCGTTCATGGTTCTCGGCCGCGATCAGGTGGCGTTGCTGGGGGTTTATCTGCTGGTCGCCTATGTGCTCTGGCACTGGCTGGCCGCCGATCCGTGGCCGCGCGGCCGGTCTCGGCATGTCGCGCGGACACTGCCGGCCCTGCTCGCGGGTGGCATCGTCGGACTTGCGACGATTTCGCTGCCGATCCTGATGACGGCGCTGGCGGCCGAGGACAGCAACCGGCCGGCGATCGATTTTCTCGGTGCCGGGCGGGGCTCACTGCATCCGGCCTTGCTGGTGACGGCTTTGGCACCCGATGTCTTCGGCTCGTCGGGGCCGATGGCCGACTACTGGGGGCCGCCGAGTTTCACATGGGCCGGCACCGACCTGTTCATCGCGCAGAACATGGGCCAACTCTACATCGGCGCCGTGCCGATCCTGCTGCTGCTGGTCGGCATCACCAGCGGCGTGTTGTGGCGGCGCGACGTGCGTTTCTTCGGGCTGGCGCTGGTCGCCGTGCTGGTCTACGCGGTCGGCTGGTACACGCCTGTATTCCGATTGCTCCACGCATACTTGCCCGGTGTCGATTTCTTCCGCCGTCCCGCCGACGCGACGTTCCTCATCGGATATCTGATGGCGATCCTCGCGGGCTACATGGCGCATCGCCTTTCTTCCGATCCGCCGTGGCGGCCAGGCGGCCGTGCCATCGCCGCCGCCGCTGTTATGGTGGTGGGAGGCTTCCTGTTCGCCATCGCCGCCGCATTCTATTTCGACAAGCTGGCGTCGGCACAAGCGCCGTGGCTCGTCGCTGCCGGGATCATTGCTGCGGGTGGAGTGACACTCGCCGTCGCCACGCACATGGAGCCGCTGCGGCCGATCACGGCGTCGCTGGCGCTGATCGCGTTCACGACCGCCGACCTCGCCTATTCGAATGGT
>JBKBNR010000206.1:3377-5538 GCA_046295315.1 Hyphomicrobiaceae bacterium | reverse complement strand
TCATCGACCGGCACTATCCGGTGGCCGGACGCACGCTTTGCGATGCAGCAGGATTCCGGCTATCGCGATGGTCCAGCAAACAGCTGTCGCGGCGTGCGGGGGAAGCCAGGGTGTTACGGGTCGAAAATCTCAAGGTTGCAAGGCTTCCACCGCTGTCGTTTTCTGTCAACGATGGCGAATGCCTGGCCGTGGAGGGGCCATCCGGCACCGGCAAATCGAGATTGCTGCGCGCCATCGCCGACCTCGACGACGCCAGCGGCTACGTGGTGCTGGACGGTGCCGAGCGGCGCGAGATGCCGGCCGACGCGTGGCGTCGGCAGGTGCGCTATGCCGCTGCGGAGCCGGCCTGGTGGACTGAGACGGCGGGTGAATGTTTCACCGGCGACGACGCTGTCTACGCGCGCGCCATCCGCCTCGTCAGTGACCTCGGCCTCGATCCCGGCATCATGCGGCGACCACTGCGCGAGCTTTCGACCGGCGAACGCCAGCGCCTCGCGTTGGCGCGCGCCATGGCCGACCAGCCGCGCGTGCTGCTGCTCGACGAGCCGACCGGCGCGCTCGATCCTGTATCGGCGGCGCTCGCCGAGGAACTGATCCGCTATCAGGTGCTGGCGGGCCGATCGGTCGTGCTGGTCAGCCACGATGCGGCGCAGGTCGACCGGCTGGCCGAGGCGCGGCTGCAACTGGCCCCGCCCAACAATTCGCCGCGGGCCACCGGCAGCGAGGCGGCCGCGCGATGAGCTATGTCGCACTCGACCTCGTCGATCTTGCACTCGCCGCGGCGCTGATCCTCATCAACGCTGGCATTTCGATCGCTTTCCGGCTCGGAATAGAGAAGGCGCTCGCCATCGCTGCCATGCGCATGGTCGTGCAACTGGCGCTCATCGGCCTCGTGCTGAAGTGGATTTTCGCCGCGACGAACCCGCTGTGGACGCTGCTGCTGACGGCGATCATGGTGACGGTCGCCGGCATCGAGGTGGTGTCGCGGCAGGAGCGGCGCATCGCCGGGTTCGCGTCCTACGGTCTCGGCACGGGCACGCTGTTGTTCGTCGGCACGTTCGCAACGCTGTTCGCCGTCGCGGGTATCATCGCACCGGAGCCGTGGTACGCACCGCGCTATGTGTTGCCGATCCTCGGCATGGTGCTCGGCAACATCATGACCGCAATTGCGCTGGTGCTCGACACGCTGACCAGTGGCGCCGAACGCGAGCGCGGCGCCATCGAAGCCCGGCTCGCCATGGGGCAGCGGCGCTTCGAAGCCATGTCGGGCGTCACCCGTCGCGCCCTCAAAACCGGCATGATGCCGATGCTCAACGCCATGGCGACGTCGGGCGTCGTGGCACTGCCCGGCATGATGACGGGGCAGATCCTGGCCGGCGTCGATCCGGTCGAGGCGACCAAGTATCAGGTCGTCATCCTGTTCGTGATCTCCGGCGCCACCGCGCTCGGCATGATCCTGGCGCTGTTCGGCGGCGTCTTGCTCATCACCGACGACCGGCATCGCTTGCGGTTGGATCGGCTCGCCGTCAAGCGTCCGAACGCTGCATCGGGCAGCCAAAAATGAAGGCAGCCCTGGCAAAGCGCTCAGGGCTGCTCATATCGGAATGAAGGCGCCGCCAAGGACAGTGGCCGCGCCTCACTGGCCGGCAGACTTCGGCGGGTTCGTACCGGTGGTGATGTTGCTGCCCTGCGGCTTGCCGCTGGCGACGCCCGGCTTGGCCGCGGCACCGTCGCCCCAGCACACGGTCGCCTCGGCGCGGCAGGTGTGCTCATCGAACACGATGAAATCGAGAAACAGTTCGCAACTCACGTCCTTCTTGCCGGTCGTGTACTTGGCGATGCCCTGCTCCGCCGCCCATTTGGCGATGTACTTGTCGAGCAACTCCTTGGCGTCCCTCGTCGGACCTTCCTTGCCGTAGTCGTTCACAGAGAAGCCGAGCCGGGTGCATTTGGCATAGGCCGGTGACGCCACCATGGTCACGGCCGAAGCGGCCAACGCGATCGAAACGAGCTTGCGAAACGACATTCGATACCTCTCCAGCAGCCGCCTGATTGAACGATCCCGACGACGTATAGCCGCCGTGCCGCCGGGTTGCCTAGCGCGGCGACGCGCAGACCACTCAAATGAACGAGGTCCAGCCGGAACTGTTGCGGGCGCGCT
>JBKBNR010000206.1:0-3367 GCA_046295315.1 Hyphomicrobiaceae bacterium | reverse complement strand
CGCCGAGTGCATTTCTGAAAGCGCCACTATGAGCTTATGGCTCAGTTCATATACGGCGCGTCACCGCCGCGAGCGGAACTGCCCGAGTCGAAGAAGAAGCCGTTGTCGAACGGGCCGGCATTCGATTGGCTGCGCTCCATCGACGGATCGCGCAGCGAATTGCCGGCGCCGTAGCGGGCAAACGCGTCGCCATAGGTGTTGATCGACTCGGCATAAGAGTACGAGTAGCCGCCACGGCGGGCGATGTAGCCGCGAACCTGCGGACCGCGCCGATACGAGTGGCTGTGGGCGGGGCCACGCCAGCCGCGCTCGCCGGCCTGCGATGCGGTTTGGAACGAAACCAGGGCGACGACGGCCGCCACCAGCGCTACGAGGAACCTGCCTGCCATGACGGATGAGCCTCTCGATCTGATGTGATGGACGATGTTCGTGTACGCTAACGCAAAACGTCAACGAAACGTCTAATCAACCTGGAGCCGGCCGCCGAAAGCAGCGCGCTGTCGCCCGTCGGCCACGCTGCTCCTCCCGGGAAAGTTCCACCCGCGGGTAACACCGATGACGGAAAACAGTTTCGCTGCACGGCAACATCTGAAACGCCCGGCCCGGCGGCAATCGGTCATGTTGGCCAGGTCCGAGTGTGTTATGCGCATACCGACCTTCCGCCCGGAGAAACGGTCCGCTGCTCCACCAGCCGCCGCATCGGGGGCGGTGGGCATCGCAGCTCAGAGAGGATCACGCCCTTGGAAACCTTGCTTCCCATCATCATCCAACTCGTCAGCGGTGCGGTCGGCGGCAACGTCGTCGGCGCGCTGGTCAAGCGCATCAGCCTCGGCCTGCTCGGCAATTCGCTCGCCGGCATACTTGGCGGCGGCATCGGCGGCCAGATCCTCGGTCCCCTGCTCGGCCTGCCGGTGGGCGGCGGCGGCGCACTCGACATCGGCTCGATCCTGGGGCAGGTCGCGAGCGGCGGCGCCGGCGGCGGCGTGGTGATGGTCGTCATCGGCATCATCAAGAGCTTGCTCGCCAAACGCTGAACGCGACGCGGCCCGCGACAACAAAGTGCCCGCCGACTGTCACGGTCGGCGGGCTTTTTGGTTTGTGAAGTCGAGGTGGGTCCCGGAGAACCGCCGAGAGGAGCAGAACGATCTACCGGCGCTACTTGCAAGCCCGCTGCTTGGCGACGCACGTCGTCAACAAGACTTCGCTCTTGCAAGTCATCTTCACCGCGCCGGCAGCCTTCATCCCTGCGCCCGAGATGGAATTGCCGAGCGCCGCATTGGCCATGAACTTGGCAACGTCGGGCAGCACGTTCGAGCCCTCGCCGCCCGCCAGCACGCACTTGCCGGCGTGCGCCGGAACGGCGGCCGCCGAGGCCGCGATCGCGGCAAGAACGAACGTAAGTCTGGATTTGCGTGTCATGGGATTACTCCTTCGAGAGCGCCTCAGCCCAGCTTGCAGATCTTCGCCTGGCCGACGCAGGTGACGCCGAGGCCGCCTTTGCTGCACTTGTATTTGCGCGGGCCGTAGCTGTAGCCGGGGGTGGTGCCGTTCGCCATCCACGACGCCCACGCGCCCCAGTCGACGGCCTGCAACAGCGCCTCGTCGACCTGGAACTTGGCGGCCTTCTCGTCCGAACCGGTGCCCTCGGCAGCCTTGTTGACGCACGAGCCTGCGGCGGCTGGAGATGCGGCAAGCAGCAGCGTTGCCGCCACTGCGGCGATCGAGATCGACGGCTTCAATAACGACATCTGGGTTTCTCCCGGAGTTGATGTGGATGGGCGGACCTTACCGCGCCGGATGCGACAGCGGCCATGGCGCGTTGACGGCTGCGCCGCTCGCAAGCCCGTTTTCCACAAACCCGTGGCTGCGGGGCGACGGTGATCGCGTGGGCACAAGAAACGCCGCCCGGTCGTCCAGGCGGCGCCGATGAAGTCCCGAGTTGGGCGCGGCGGCGATCAGCCTTCGATTCTGAGTTCCACCGCTTTCGGCCCCTTGCCGCGTTTGTCGGGCTCGGTCTCGAACGAGATGCGCATACCCTCGTTCAATTGTCCGACGCCTGACCGCTCGACGGCTGTGACATGAACGAAAACGTCCTTGCCGCCACCATCAGGCGTTATGAACCCATAGCCCTTTTGCGCGTTGAAGAATTTGACGATGCCCGACTGCCGCATGCCTGACCTCCTGCTGATCCCGGGGGGGGGATTTTTCAACCAGAGCCGACGTGCCGAGCCCCGCCGATCGACGGAGCCGGATGGCATTCGCGTCCTGTAACGAGGGGGGTGCTGCGTGGCGGTTCCCGTAGCTGGGGCCGCTGGCATGCAATGAAGGGCAGATCATGCAGGTATGCGCTTCATATCGTCTCGAGCACGGAGAGCCCAATCGCCGACATGAAAGTGCCGGCCGATGGCGAAAGTATCGACTAAAGTTTGACGCATCGCAAGAAAGAAGAAACTGTTGCGCCGGCTGATTGTTGCATCGCAACAGGCAATTTCTGGTCGATCACGTAGAGTTGATCGTGCTGACCGTCGTCAGGCGCTCTTCGATCAGCCATCCCCAGTCGTGCCGGCCTCCGGCGGTAGGCCCGCCGGACAGAACCCGCGCCAGCTCCGGCAGCGCCACCGCCAGCCGGTCGGGAAGCGTGTAGGGTGGGTTGACGACGAGGACGCCACTCGCCGTCAACCCCCCGTCGCCGGAGGTGCGTGAGCGGATCGCCAGTTCCGCGAACAGCGTCTTGGGCAATGGCGACGCGGCAACCTGACGTTTGAAACATTCCACCGCGACCGCATCCTTGACCGGATACCAGATGAGCTGGATGCCGCCGGCGAACCTGCGATGCACCTCCATCATCGCCGCATGCAAGCGGTCGAACTCTCCGGCGACTTCGAACGGCGGGTCGATGACGACGAGTCCGCGCCGCTCCTTCGGCGGCAATGTCGACTTCGCGACCAGATACCCGTCGAGCCCCAGAACCTTGACCTGGCTGTCGCGGAAAAACGTCTGCTCCAGCCCGGCGCGATCCTCGGTGTGCAACTCGTTGGCGACCAGAACATCGCCGGAGCGCAGCAACTCGCGCGCGATCAGGGGGCTGCCGGGATAGCGCCGCGTCGCCGCAGCAGGTTCGTTCCGCTCTCCGACGTAGCGCCGCACGATGGCGAGATAGGGAGCGACGATCGCGGTGGCGGCGGGCGACAGTTCGGCGCCGAGAAGCCGGCCGATGCCACCCTGCCACTCCCCGGTCTTGCCGGCCTCGATGCCGTCCAGATCGTAGATGCCGACGCCAGCGTGGGTGTCGACGACGCGGAATGGCTGCGGCTTCAATTTCAGATGTTCGATCGCAAGCACAAGGACGAAGTGCTTCAGCACATCC
>JBKBNR010000205.1:0-5547 GCA_046295315.1 Hyphomicrobiaceae bacterium | reverse complement strand
GCACCGCGGGGGCGGGCTGCGCGTCCTGACGTGATCCCATCACCACCCGAGCGAGGCGATCATGCTGTCAGGCTACTACAACAAATCGCTGATGGTGCAGCAGATCGAGGAGGGTCGGCACCGCAACGTCATCGGCGGCATGTGGGACGAGATCGGTGAATTGCAAATTGCGATGCTGCGTCAGCAGGGCCTGCAGCCGCACCACACGCTGCTGGATGTCGGTTGCGGCAGTCTGCGGCTCGGCGTGCGCGCCGTCGCTTATCTCGACGCTGGGAAGTACTGGGGCACCGACCTCGTCCCGGAGTTGATGCAGGCTGGGTACGAGAAGGAAATCGTACCCGCCGGGCTCGCTGGCAAACTGCCGCGCGAGCAACTGGTGGCCGATGCCGATTTCGACTTCCCGGGCATCCCGGCGGCCATCGACTTCGCCATGGCGACGTCGGTGTTCACGCACCTACCACTCAATCACATGCGGCTCTGCCTCGCAAATCTGGGTTCAAGAGTGGATCCAGGCTGCCGGTTCTATTTCACGATCTTCACGCCGCCCGCCGGCGCTTCGGTCAATGCCGCCCATCAGCAGAACGAGCGCGCGATCAGCCACCCCCACAAGGACCCGTACCACTACACCGTGGACGATGTGCTCTATGCCGCCAAGGGGCTGCCGTGGGCGATCACCTACATCGGCGCCTGGAACCATCCGCGAAACCAGAAGCTGGTACTGGCGCAACGCGTGGCGGCGTGAGCGGTACCGGCGCTCTCGGGCTCAAGCGTCGAGACGCAGCATCGTTGCCGGGTCGAGGGGGATTTTCTTGCCGATGAGATGCAGCACGCTGTCGTCATCAGCCGCGACAGACGGCGGCGACGCCGGTGTGGCGGCGGGCTTTTGCCCGATGGGTGGCAACGGCACCCGCGCGCCGATTGCCGCCGAAGCCTGATCCTGCAAGGCCGCTCCGATGTAGCGCAATCGCTCGCCATAGCGCTGCTGCTCCGGCGTTCCGGCCTCCAGCATCCGCTCGAATTTCTCGCACTGGTGGCGCAGGAACTTGTGACGATGGATATTGGAGTTGATGAACTGCGCCTGATGGTGGAACGGAATACCGGTGAGATGCGAGCCGACGCGGCGGGCGTAGATCTCGGTGGCGAGCCGCCCCGCGGCGTCATCGGGCATGCCGCCCTTGATCGTCAATTCGCCCGCAAGCTGACGCGCCAGCATCGCGATGCCCGGGCCCTCGTCGAAGAACTCGAGCTTCGATTCAATGCGGAGATAGCGCTGTGCGAAATGCCGGGTCAGTACGAGGCTGATGTCGCCGATGGCGTGCACCTTGCCCTCGATGCAATCGCTCAAGCCCGCGACGAGGTCGTCGAGTTCGCCGAGAACGCAATGGCGGGCCCGCTGCTGACGTGCGATGAGAACCTCGCGGCGGCAGACGGCGTAGGTGAGCGGAAATGTCCAGGCGGTGAACTGGCGCACGCGGCCGTCGACGGTGTCGTGGTTGATGGGACGTACCTGACGGATATTGGCATGTATCTGACCGCTGCGGTCGAGATCGAGTACTAGAAGCGTGCCCATCGCCAGCGCGTAGTCGGGGTTGTCCTTTAGGAATTCTTCGCCGCGCCGGTACACTTCGATCATCGGATAGTCGTCGTCGGCATTGAGTGCGACGAACTCGTCGTCGAGGCCGGCGAGCACGTCGTCGAGCCGGTCGAAATAGGTAACTTCGTAGGGATAACTGAGAAGCTCGGGCGAGAGCTTCGCGAACCGCGCAACGGTTTCGCGCACGGCGCCCTTCATGCTGTCGTGACTGCCATCGGCGACGAGGACTCGCGTGTCCGGATAGAATGTTTCGAGATACTGCAGCACGCTTGCAAGTGATGCGGCGCGGTTGCGCGTTGGAATGACGAGCTTCATCTGGCGATCCGCACCGTTCTGCTGTTCTGCCGGCTGACAGCGAGACCTCTACATGTCGTCGATAGCAATGTCCGGCGCAGCATCGAGGTATACGACGCGCAGGTCCGGACGGCGGATCGTTGTCTGCCAATCGCTGATGGCCTGATGCGCGAGCACGGGGTTGAGCCCGGCGAA
Source organism: Hyphomicrobiaceae bacterium (assembly GCA_046295315.1). GTDB lineage: Bacteria > Pseudomonadota > Alphaproteobacteria > Rhizobiales > Hyphomicrobiaceae > JAEUMD01. Next base: position 3,464 of record JBKBNR010000205.1, on the reverse strand, counting down.
TACGGTGTCGATGCTGGTCGGAAAGTTGTCCGGCGCGACGACGGGGACGCCGAGATGCTGGGTGCCCGTGAGATGAGGGTTGCGATCGACGAAGCAGACGATCTCGCAAAGGTGTCTGATCCGCGATGCGATGAAGGTGCCGTAGACACCGGCGCCATAGATTGCGACGCGGCGGTCCGCGAGCGCGGCAACCTTGTCTGCCAGCAACGTGCCCGACCCGCTCCAGAACTTCGCGATGCTCCGTGCGGCGGCGTCTGCGGCGGTGGATCGGCCGGTTCGTGACGCGCGTGTGCCAGTGCTTTCGTCCAGCCGAGCGACGACGAGGAACGCGCCACGAAAGGCCGAGCGGTCGATGCGTTCGGCCGACATGCCGGCGCGCGCGAGACTGGCGCGGATCGAAGACGGCGTGAAATGATTGACGTGCTCGGCGACGATCATGTCGGCGGGGTTTGTCAACACGTCGGGCACCAGCATGAAGAATTGTCCGCCGGGCTTCAGCACGCGCGCGATGTCGGCAAATGCGCGCACGGGATCGGGTATGCAGTGGAACGCGAAGAGCGACATGACGACGTCGAATCGACGCCCCCAATTTTCCGGCAACTCGTAGGTCGCCTGGCGCTCGGGCGCCAACCAGGTGTTCCATGCGGTCTGGTAATCACGGCTGACATCGAAGACGTGGCCTTCGATGTCAGGGCGCCGGTCGAGGAGCATGCGCAGCGTCGTGGCTTTTCCCGCACCGTAGTCGAGCACCTTAGCGCCGTCGCACAAGGCACACGACCGTTCGACGAGTTCCGATTGATACGCCGTGCGGAACCGCGGCCTGCCGTCGATGACATCATAGATCTGGTCGTGATCGTCGCTTTCGAGCGAGAACTGATACTCTGTATCGAAGTAGTCGAGCGCGTCGGGAATGCCGGGCGAATTGAGATGACCGCATGCGGCGCAGAGGCTGACCGACACCGGCACCGGATGCAGCCGCGCGATCGACGAAATCGCTGGCGGGGTCAGCGACAGGATCGGCGAATGCAGCGGCGCATCGCAGGCCCGGCATGAAGCCGCTTCGGTCATCAGGTCGTTGGACATCGCCGTCTAGCCCTAATCGCGTGTTGCCACGAGATAGCCACCCGGCGAACTCGACAGCACCAGCTTACCGTTGACGACGGGGTCGGACTCGAAGCGATCGACCTCCGCGAGATAGGCGTGAACGGCGGCGAGCGGTTCGTTGCCGGGCTCCCAGATCTTCGAGCGCTGCTTCGGTGTCTGCTCCGGTGTCAGCAGACCGAGGACGGTATCGGCGACGACAAGGTACTGACCGCGCGTTACTAGCGGACCGTAGTGGCGCATCTCATCGAGCACGTGGTCGCGGCTGTGATCGGAATCGAGAATGACCATCACCTTCGAGCCAGCCGGTATCTCCGCGCGAACCCGCGCCATTACGTCTGCGGACGTTGAGGGGCCCTCGATCAGCGTTACGCGATGGCTGAGGGGGTGCGCTTCGATCGCGGCGCGATTGTGGGCACGGATATCGATGTCGACGCCGATCACCTTGCCGCGGCCGAGCAATTGCAGCATCGACGCGAGAAAGATCATCGAGCCGCCGCGCGCGACGCCTGTCTCGATGATGATGTCGGGTTGCGCCGCCCAGATCACTTCCTGCGTGACGACGATGTCGGCGGGATACTGGATGATCGGCAGGCCAAGCCAGCTCCACAGATACGAATAGCCGTGGCGATCGAGATCGACAGCCGTCTCGATGGCGTGAGCCATAGCGGTCTTGTCGGCTCCGAGCGCGAGGCAGCGCTCCCTTCTGGAGGCTTCGAACTCGGCGCGATCATCGTGTGCCATATAAACGACGGCCTTCCAGATGCTTTGCGAAAGTGGCGATGTCTAACATGGTGGTAGGATGCTGACAAACGACAGCGACTGAAGCCAAACGCGATTACTCACTGTGCTTCCGATGCATTGAACGCCAACCAAGACGTCGTTGCCGGACGAAGATGCTCGCTTGCCGTGTCTCCCTGCGTTGCAATGAGGTCCAATGCCGTGACATACGGCGTAAAAGTTGCTCCTCGCTGATCCCAGGGCCGCACATTGTACGACATGAACTCGACCGCGATCCCTGCTGCCTCGAATTTATCGTTGTCGAGGTAATTTGCTGCGCCGTGGCCGGTGACGTAGCGCGTGCCGCCGAGTGCGCGAACCATGGCAAGGACCCTGTCGGAGCCTTTGCCCGGGATGGCGAGTTCGCTCGAGCGATAGATCGTCCGCGGCAGGCACTGAAGTGCCCGCGCAGTCGCTTCGGCGGATGCGATGACGATATCGCAGACCGTATCCTTCGCCATCGCCTCGGCAAAGATCGCCATCGCGCGGTCGGCATGGGGCATCCGCTGCAGCGATTGTGCAAGAAGATCGCGATGCGAAATACGCCAGGCGTCGTCCTTGGCCGCAAGTTCGCAGATCACCTTAGCCGTCTTGGCCGAGAGCGGGATCGTCATCCAGTGCTGCCGCAAACCGCTCGGTCCGGGCATGAGAACCTGCACGCGGTTGGTGAATGACCCCTTCGAGAATTGAGCGTCGTCAAGCCACACGTAGATGTCCGCCAGCCGCATCTGCTCGAAGAAGCCAGCCCACGGGAAATACATCGGCTGGGAAATCACAACGGTCGTCATTCCCCGCGAGCCTTGTTTGCGCGAGGCACACTGTCCGACGCTGTCGCGCCACTGGAGAGAGCGTTTCGTACAGTCTCGATGACGCGTTCCAGCTCGCTCGTCCCCATGTCGTGATAGGTCGGCAGGTTGATGGCCCGGGCGGGAATGGCGTAGGCGTGACGGTTGGCGGGCTTCGCCTCGAACATCGGCAGGCTCGACAGCGGATGGAAGAAGACGCGCGCGTCGATGTCGGCGGCGTGAAACGCGCTTTGCAGCGCTTCGCGTGTGATGCCGGTTGCGGCATCGCAGACGATGGTCGGCATCCAGTAGCCGTTGGTCGTGCCGGCGGGCTCCGGGTTCATGGTCACCGGCAGATCGCTGAAGGCGTCCGCGTAGGTCTTGAAGATCTCTCGTTTGCGCTCGACGAGTTCGCCGATCCGCTGCATCTGCGCGCAGCCGATGGCCGCGGCGATGTTCGGCATCTTGTACTTGAAACCGACCATGTCGGCGAAGAATTGCTTCGTCTGACCGCGCGCGCGGCCGTGGTTGGAAAGCGTCAGCACCATCTCGTAAAGGTTTGGATCGCTGGTGACGAACATGCCGCCTTCGCCCGTCGTCATAGTCTTCGTGCCGTGGAATGAAAACGTACCGAAGACGCCGCGCGATCCTGCGTGTCGTGCACCCCAGCGCGAACCGATGGCTTCCGCCGCGTCTTCGATGACAGGTAATCCATGGCGCGCGCCGATGGCGAGCAGAGCATCCATGTCGGCGAGATTGCCGTAGATGTGTGTCGCGATGATCGCTTTCGTGCGTGCC
>JBKBNR010000204.1:0-5583 GCA_046295315.1 Hyphomicrobiaceae bacterium | reverse complement strand
AGGATGACATCGTCCTTGACGACGCGGTACTGCTTGCCGCCTGTCTTGATGACAGCGTACATGATGAAAAGTCCTTTCTCCCGGCCGATTGACGGCCCTTGTGTTGACCGCGCCCTGTGGCGCCCCGCGCGCCCCCGTATCCGGTTCAGACCGGCTGGGGTTGCAGCGAAGACTTGGGAGGGCCGCCCCGTTTCGGGAACAGCGAGCCTCGGGCAGCGCATTTGGCGCGCTCGACCTTCGCCGAACGCGAGAAGCGCGCGTTATCCTCGGTCGGTGGGGAATTGTCAATCGCCTAACCGGTCCCATTTAGGATTTCGGTGTCGCTGGACTCGTTGGCAGGGCCGTTTCACATGCAAAGCGCACAACATACCGACGTCGATCGCGGACCGACGAACCCTGGCGCGTCACCAGGCGAACTGCCCGCCATTCCCGTGCTCGACGTCGGCCCGGATTTCGGCTTCGAGACGCTGGAGCGGGAGTTGGCGCGCGCGCACCGCCTGCTCGACAGCGCCACCCGCCGTGTACCGCGCTCGGCACTGCGCACGCTCGACGCCATCTCGCGCCGCTGGCTGACGCGGTGGAACAATCGCCACCTCGGCGAGATCGACCGCATCGCACGCCGACTGGACCGTCCCGGCGCCTACTTCCTCTCGGTCAATTACGAATGGGGGTGCACCTGCCGCGTCGGCCCGTCGCCAGACGGCATGACGGCGCGCCTGGTGCGCGTGCTCGACTGGCGCACCGAGGGGCTCGGCCGCAACCTCGTCGCAGCGCGCGTCGCCGGCCCCGCGGGATCGTTCACCACGCTGACCTGGCCTGGCTATACGGGCGTGCTGCAGGCGGTAGCACCGGGGCGCTTCGCCGCCGCGCTCAATCAGGCGCCGATGCGCAAGGCGATCGGATACTATTACCTCGACTGGGCCGCCAACCGGCCCCGCGTCTGGTCGATGCCGCACGGCACTCCGGCTCACCTGTTGCGCCATGTCTTCGAGACAGCGGCCGATTTCGACCAGGCGCGGCGCATGCTGATCGAAACCCCGATCTCGTCGCCCGCGATTTTTTCCCTTGCCGGCCTGGCGCCGGGCGACACGATCGTGACCGCACGCCGCGAAACCGAGGCAAGCCTGCATCGCGGCGCGCAGGTGGCGGCGAACCACTGGCAGGCGTTCGGCTGGCACGGTCACGCCCGTGGCGACGACAGTGGTGGCCGGGCCTGCAACATGGCGCAGGTGCCGATGGAGATGACCACGAAATTCCCGTGGCTGATGGCGCCGATCCTGAACGCCAACACACGCCTCGTCATGGTCGCCGACGCCACCAGCGGTCGCCTCGTCGCACAAGGGTACGAGGCGCGCCACGCGGCGACGGCTCCGCTCGAGTTGACCGCCTGACGGGGATGCGTCACGGCGTCGCCAGACGCGGCAGAGGCACATCGCGGCGGCGTTCGCGGCCGATCGCGGCAGGTCTTTGATCGCCAATCCAGGCCGACGGAAACCCGTACTCGCCACCTCCAGTTTGGAACATTTCTATATCCATGAATTCCACTTTGTCTGCTTGACATCGCTGTGATTGCCCCTTTTGTTGGGGCCTGCGCCGGCAACCGTGCCGCCGCTTATCGACCCGTATCGGGGCCTTGAACCCCGTTCCAGGAGGACAGCATGATTTTTCTCAGCGCCGCCCAGCGCCGCGCCTTTGCCCTATCCGTCGTCGCGCTCGGCCTTGCCGCACATCCGGCCGTCGCCGCCGAAGTCAACATCTACTCGTACCGTGAGCCCGGCCTCATCGCGCCACTGATGGACGCCTTTACCAAGAAGACCGGCATCAAGACCAACGTCGTCTATGCGAAGGACGGCCTGACCGAGCGTATCAAGGCGGAGGGCGCCAACAGCCCCGTCGACGTGCTGTTGACGGTCGACATCGCGCGCCTCGCAGAGGCCAAGGAAGCTGGTATTGCGCAGCCGATCAAGTCGGCTGCGGTCGACGCCGACATCCCGGCCAACTATCGCGATCCCGAAGGCGAGTGGGTCGGACTTTCGCAGCGCGCCCGCGTCGTCTACGCCTCGCGCGACCGTGTCAAACAGGACTCCATCACATATGAGGAACTCGCCGATCCGAAGTGGAAGGGCCGCATCTGCTCGCGTTCCGGTCAGCACACCTACAACACCGGTCTGCTCGCTTCGATCATCGCGGCGTCGGGCGAGGAAGCAGCCGAAAAGTGGGCAGCAGGCGTGAAGGCGAACCTCGCGCGCAAGCCCGCCGGTGGCGACCGCGACCAAGCCAAGTCGATCTTCGCTGGCGAGTGCGATATCGCCATCGCCAACACCTACTACATGGCCGCCATGGAGACGAGCGACAAACCCGAGCAGCAGCAGTGGGCAAAGTCGATCAAGATCCTGTTCCCGAACGCGGCTGACCGCGGCACGCATGTCAATGTCTCGGGCGCAATTCTGGCGAAGAACGCACCGAACAGAGACGCCGGCGTCAAGCTGATCGAGTTCCTCGCCTCGGACGAGGGCCAGAAAATCTACGCCGAGATCGTCAGCGAATACCCGCTCAAGGACGGCGTCGCCATCGCCGACCGCGTCAAAGCGTGGGGTACACTGAAGGCCGACAAGGTGCCGCTCGGCGACGTCGCCAAGTTGCGCAAGAAGGCGTCGGAGATCATGGACAAGGTGCAGTTCGACCAGGGGCCCGGCGCCTAGAGCACGACGCAATACGGGACAAGTCCATTTGAACGGGTCCGGCACAATGCCGGGCCCGTTTTCATTTGCACCACGGCGATGCGTTTCCGCTATAACGGCTGCCGCGACCGCAACGAAAAATACGCGCAGGGGGAGATAGATGAAGCTCGTTCGATTTGGCGAGAGAGGCGCTGAAAAGCCCGGCCTCGTCGACGCCAGCGGCACGATCCGCGATCTTTCAGCCATCATCCCCGACATCGACGGGCGCACACTCGGCGCAGACAGCCTCGCGAGCATCGCAGCGCTGGATGCCGCGACGCTTCCAGCCGCGCCTGCCGGCGTCCGCCTCGGCTCTCCCGTCGGCGACGTCAGGAACTTCATCGGCATCGGACTAAACTACGCCGACCACGCCGCCGAGGCCGGCCTGCGCATTCCGCGCGAGCCTGTGATCTTCAACAAGATCGGCAACTGCATCGTCGGCCCGAACGACGACGTGATGATGCCGAAGGGCGGTGAGCGGCTCGACTGGGAAGTCGAGATCGCGTTCGTCATCGGCAGGCGTGCGCGCTACGTCGAGGAAGCAGAAGCCGAGAGCTACATCGCCGGTTACCTGATCTGCAACGACGTCTCCGAGCGACATTTCCAGACCGAGCGATCGGGCCAGTGGGTCAAGGGCAAGTGCTGCGAGACGTTCGGGCCGCTCGGTCCGTGGCTGGTGACGGCGGACGAGGTCGGCGACGTGAACAGCCTCGGCATGTGGCTCGACGTCAACGGCCAGCGCCGCCAGACGGGCAACACGTCGACGATGATTTTCAAGATCCCCTACATCCTGTCCTACGTCACACAGTTCATGGTACTGGAGGCCGGCGACGTGGTCACCACCGGCACGCCGCCCGGCGTCGCGCTCGGCATGAAGGAGCCGCAGTGGCTGAAGGTCGGCGACGAGATGCGGCTCGGGATCGACAAACTCGGCGAGCAGCACCAGAAGGTCGTTGCGTTCAAGATGTGAAGCCGCGTCCGGCGCGTTTGGGACCAACGGATTTGCGCACGGCAAGGGCCAGCTTCGGCCCGAGCCCGTACTCGAGAGCCAGTTGCTGAAGGGCTTCGGCGGTCGGCCGCCGGCTGTCGGGAACTGCGTGCGCCAACCGCGCAACACGCGCAAGTGCACTCGCCTCTCCGCGCTCGAGACCGCGCACTTCCCGCTCGAAGGCCTTGCGCACGTCCAGCGCCACATCTGGCCCGCAGATGAAGTAGCGCAGATAAGGCAGAAACGCCGGATGCGACAGCATGGCGTCCCCGGCGCTGCCACGCTCCTCGAACGCTCGCGCAATCGAGGTTGCCCCGTCCTCCGAATGGACGGCATCGAACACGAAAGCAAGGCGGTGGGCCGCGATGGCATGGCGCTCCAACAGCGCATTGGCGAGGATTTTGGCCACCTCGCCGTTCGCCTCCAACGCCGCCGGTGCCAAGCCCCGCTCGAGCGGCGCAAATTCGATCGAATCGAACATGGCAATCTCGACGTTGGTCAACGTCACGTCCATGTCAGCCGCCGAAATGCACCGTTGTGAATGGGGCGCGCGAAAGCACCCAGAGCTGCTGCGTCAGCGTGGTATCGTGAAGCGGTACGTCAGGCCGAGGCCGCCGGTCCACTGGCTTTCGGTTTCGACCACGGGGCTGTCTGCCGCATCCCCCAGAAGATGGGCATACCGGCCCATGAGCTTCAGCGTCCACTGCTCGCCGAGCGGCACGTCCGCCGAAACACCGATGAATACGTCCTTGAACCCGCTCTCGGCATCGAAGCGTGCCAGACCCGAGTTGGCGCTCTGTAGCGCGGTGACGCCGAAGTAGGCGCTCATGTAGTCGTCGTCAGCCCAGGTCGTGCCGCCGGTGAACGTCGCAGTCACCCTTTGTCCGAACTCGTGCTTCACCTCGATGCCCGCCCGGGCGAGGCCGCCCGTGTCGTCGCCGGTCACCTGATGGTTGTAGGTGACGAACGGCGAGATCGGCCCCATGCGGTAGGCGACGAAGCCACCGACCACCAAGCCGCCATCGACGTCGCCGAGGCCCAGAAGCCGCGCCGAATCGCCCTCGTCGCGGCCGAAGCGATAGCCGGCGACCGGGCCGGCCTCGAAGCCGCCGGAGTTCAAGATCCGGAACCGCAAGTCGTCCAGCCCTTTGAATTGGACGAGGCCGGACCCCATGCCGGACGGCGCGATGAGCGGCACGCCGGTGACCTCGTAATCCTTCGAGCCCTCGTATTTGGGCTTGACGATCGCCATGCCGCCGACTTGCACGGAAAAGCCCGGATCGGCGGGCGCACCGTAATCATCGCCGCCCGCGTTCGCCGCAGTGGCACCCATGGCCAATACGATGGCGAGGGTCGAAGCAGTGCTGCGGAAAGGATGGCGAATCATCGAGCGGAGACCTCGTTTGTCGGAACGTCGAAAGTTTACACGTCTTTGTATGAGATGGCGGTTTACGGTCGGCCGTGACAGGCGTTCCCTCCGCGGCCGTTGCCGCATCGCAACACGTCAACCGAGTGTCGCGTTTGCCGGGCAAACATGGCCGCGACGATGGGCTCTCATCTCGGGCATTGACCGGGACGGGCGAGCCCACCAGTCTACTCGTCCACCCTTCGCGGTCGGCGGGTGATCGGATCACCCCACGCGGCAAGTCACATCGAGGTTCACATGTCGAACGCACGCCACGTCAAGGTCATTGTGCTCGGGTCGGGGCCGGCCGGCTACACCGCCGCCATCTACGCGGCGCGCGCCATGCTCAAGCCGCTCATCATCCAGGGCATCCAGCCGGGCGGGCAGCTCACCATCACCACCGAGGTCGAGAACTACCCGGGCTTCGCCGAGCCGATCCAGGGCCCCTGGCTGATGGAGCAGATGGAGGC
>JBKBNR010000203.1:0-5620 GCA_046295315.1 Hyphomicrobiaceae bacterium | reverse complement strand
GCGGCGGAAGTAATCGGCGACGTTGAGCTCTGTGGTCGTGCCGGTCTGCACGCAGATGCTGGCGCCGGAAAGTTCCTTCGCCGACGTGACGCCGAGCCCCTTCTTCACCATGAAGCCCTGGCCGTCGTAGTAGTTGACGCCGAGAAACGTCATGCCCGCCGACGTGTCGCGGCTCATCGTCCACGTCGTATTGCGCGACAGCATGTCGACCTCGCCGGACTGCAGCGCGGTGAAGCGCTCCTTCGCGGTCAGCGGCACATATTTCACCTTGCTCGCGTCCTTCAGCACGGCGGCGGCGACGGCGCGGCACAGATCGACATCGAGACCAGTCCAGTTGCCCTTGTCGTCGGGAGCGCTGAACCCGGCGATGCCGGTATTCACACCGCACGACAACTGTCCGCGATCGCGCACCTTTTGCAGCGTCGATTGTGCGGCGGCCGTTGCCGCGCCAGCGAACGTGAGCGCCACCGACAGCGCGACAGCCTTGCGAAACTTCGATGTCATGATCCACTCCTCGTGAAGTTCATTGGGTTCGAGATGGTCATACCTACGGGACGTCGATGGCGGCCGGAACGCGACGGCGCCGTCCGTTTCAGTGATCGAGGATCTGCGACAGGAAGCGGCGCGTGCGCTCAGAGCGTGGCGCGGAGAAGAAAGCGTCCGGCGGCGCCGCCTCGACGATCTCTCCCTGATCCATGAACACGACGCGATCCGCGACGGCGCGTGCAAAGCCCATCTCGTGGGTGACGACGATCATCGTCATGCCTTGTCGCGCCAGTTCGCTCATCACGTCGAGCACCTCTTTCACCATCTCCGGATCGAGCGCCGACGTCGGCTCGTCGAACAGCATGATGCGCGGGTTCATGCACAGCGCGCGGGCAATCGCCACGCGCTGCTGCTGGCCGCCGGAAAGCTGGCCGGGATACTTCATCGCCTGCTCCTTGATGCGCACGCGATCGAGCAGCGCCATGGCACTGCGTTCCGCTTCGGCGCGCGGCATGCGGCGCACCCACTGCGGCGCCAGGCACAGGTTGTCGAGAATGGTCAGATGCGGAAACAGATTGAACGACTGGAACACCATGCCGACTTCGGAGCGGATTTTTTCGATTCTCCGCACGTCGCTGGTCAACTCCTCGCCTTCGACGAAAATCTGTCCGGTGTGATGTTCCTCGAGCCGGTTAACGCAGCGTATCAAGGTCGATTTGCCGGAACCGGATGGTCCGCACACGACGATCCGTTCGCCGCGCGCCACCTCGAGATCGACATCGCGCAGCGCGTGATAGTCGCCGTACCACTTGTTGACCTTGACGAGTTGCAACGCCAGACCATCACGCGCCGGCCGTCCGCGCGCCGCGTCGCGGCTGTCGGAACGCGCGATGGCGGGGTCGCGGTCCGAGGTCATGGCTTCAACCGGCAGGTCGCGGATCGAATGGCGCAACTCCTCGAGGTTGTCGCCGGCAGCGCCGGCCGCGGTAGGATCACTTCACGCTCGCCGCCCGATGCACTGCGCCGATGCGCTGAAAAGCGGCGACAAGATTTTTGCTTCTGCGGCACCCTCGATGAAAAGTATGGCTCAGCCGCGCCGGTGACGCAATGCAAACGGGCGGCACCAGAGGAACTTCGCGATGATGGCCGGGCGGCTCTTGAAAGCCGCGCGATGCCGCCTAAATCCTTGGGCGTCCCTGCCTCGCCAGAGGGGGGACGATGAGCCGCTCGGCCTCTTGAACGCGGTCCTGGTCTCTTCGACCGGACGCGGAGGCGAGTTCAACACATGTCGCTTCCCAGCGGAGGATATGTCATGCGACACTTCGATTTTGCCCCCCTCTACCGCTCGACCATCGGTTTCGATCGTATGGCCCAGCTTCTCGACAGCATCGGCGGTGCCGACGAGGCTACCTACCCGCCCTATAACATCGAGCGCTTGTCTGAGAACGAGTACCGGATTACCATGGCCGTCGCCGGCTTCGGCGAGGGCGATCTGAAGATCGAGGTCAAGGAAAACGCGCTCACCGTTCGCGGCGACCTTTCCGCGAAGGACAAGGCGAGCGAAGAGCAGCCGCGTCAGTATCTGCATCGCGGCATCGCATCGCGCGCTTTCGAGCGCCGCTTCCAGCTCGCCGACCACGTCGAGGTCAAGGGCGCGGATCTGAAGGATGGCCTGCTACACATCGATCTCGTCCGCAACATCCCGGAGCGGATGAAGGCGCGGGTCATTCCGGTCGGCGTCAAGTCGGCGAACGCCGCCGTGGACGCCACCACGACGCCGAAGCAGATCGAGGCGTCCAACTGACGCACGGACGCGTCACACGCTTCACGCGCACGTCCCGCCGATACGCACCGGCGATCTCGCCCGCGCCGCCGCTTGTTTCCCCCGGGCGGCGGCGTGGAGCGAAGCACCTCCCCCCGCGGGATCGCCGTCAAGAGCGAGGACGTAGGGCCGGGGCCACTCGCTCTGCCCGGCACTGGGCGGCCGCCTTCCGGCGGCCGCCCTTATTTGCATCAGCCGGCTCGCAACCAGCAGGCACTTGTATCGATCCCGAAAATCTGCCATGTTTTCGTCAAAAGGACAGCATTGCTGACCTTTGTCGGATGTCGCCATGCGCGAAATTCGTCGGCGACGGGTGGGCCACCGATGCAGCCCATGCGTAGTGCGACGCAATCATGAGCGCAGCCATGGAGCCTTCCCGCGTGTCACGGGTTTTGGACCACATCGAACGGCTGACGGTTGACTGCGGGTGCGAGCGCGCCGTCCGGCCGGTCGTTGCGCGCCGTGCGGCCGAGAAAGCGGCGAGTGTCCGAAAACCTGGCACCCCCGCCGCCTGAGCAGCGGCATAAAAGGCAACCAGCGTTCGTCAGAGCGGCTTGCCTCTATCGATCAAAGGCCCGATGATCCGGGCGCTTCCCCGAATTTCCGCCCACCAGCGTCGCCAAGCCCGACCGCAACTTGCCGGTACCCAAGGACGAGACATGACCGAGCGCAGCACCAGCGATCACCTCACCACGTCGAGCACCGCCTCGGAGTGCGCCGACACCGCTGCATTCGAAACGGCGCGCCCAGAGGCGCAAGGACTGTTCGACCCAGCGGCGGAACGCGATGCTTGCGGTGTCGGCTTCATCGCCGACATGAAGGGACGCAAGTCGCACCGGATCGTGTCCGATGCCCTGCACATTCTCGAAAACCTCGAGCATCGCGGCGCTGTCGGCGCCGACCCCATCGCCGGCGATGGCGCCGGCATCCTGGTGCAAATCCCGCATACGTTCCTGGCGCAGGATTGTCAGGTCAAGGGGTTCTCCTTGCCGGAGCCCGGCAACTACGCTGTCGGTCATGTGTTCATGCCGCAGGATCAGCGGCTGCGTGAGTACTGCGAAAAGGTGTGGACGCGCATCATCCGCGAGCAGGGCCTGAGCCTGGTCGGCTGGCGCTCCGTGCCGGTCGACAACTCGTGCCTGTCGAAGATGGTCATCGCGACGGAACCCGTGCACCGCCAGGTCTTCATCGGGCGCGGCTCGTTCAAGGGCGATCAGGACGCCTTCGAGCGCAAGCTCTATCTCGTCCGCAAGATGGTTTCGAATTCGGTGCAGCAGGCCTCCAAGGGCAGCGACATCGGGCACTACTGCGTCTGCCTGTCGACGCGCACGCTGGTCTACAAGGGCATGTTCATGTCCTACCAGGTGAAGGCATACTACAAGGACCTCTCCGACCCGCGCTTCACCAGCGCCCTCGCCCTCGTGCACCAGCGCTTCTCGACCAACACCTTCCCGTCGTGGAAGCTGGCGCACCCTTACCGCATGGTCGCCCACAACGGCGAAATCAACACGCTGCGCGGCAACGTCAACTGGATGGCGGCGCGGCAGGCGTCCGTGTCGTCGCCGCTGTTCGGCGACGACATCACCAAGCTGTGGCCCATCTCCTATGAAGGCCAGTCCGACACCGCGTGCTTCGACAACGCGCTCGAGTTTCTCGTCATGGGCGGCTATTCGCTGACGCATGCCGCGATGATGCTGATCCCGGAAGCCTGGGCCGGCAACCCGACGATGGACGCCAAGCGCCGCGCCTTCTACGAGTATCACGCCGCTCTAATGGAGCCGTGGGACGGACCGGCCGCCATGGCCTTCACCGACGGCCGCCAGATCGGCGCGACTTTGGACCGCAACGGCCTGCGCCCGGCACGTTATCTCGTCACCAAGGACGACATGGTCATCATGTCGTCGGAGTCGGGCGTGCTCCCGGTCAAGGAGGAGAACATCGTCCGCAAGTGGCGCTTGCAGCCGGGCAAGATGCTGCTGATCGATCTCGAAAAGGGCCGCATCGTCTCGGATGAAGAACTGAAAGCGGATATCGCCGCCAAGAACCCCTATGAGACGTGGCTGAAAAGCACGCAGATCATGGTTTCCGACCTGCCGCTGCCGAAGCGGAAGGCGCCGGCGCGCACCTCCAACGTATCGCTGCTCGATCTGCAGCAGGCCTTCGGCTACACGCAGGAGAGCCTCAAGTTCCTGATGACGCCGATGGCCGCGACCGGCCAGGAGGCCGTCGGCTCGATGGGCACCGACACGCCGATCGCGCCGCTGTCGTCGAAAGCGAAACTGCTGCACACCTACTTCAAGCAGAACTTCGCGCAGGTCACGAACCCGCCGATCGACCCGATCCGCGAGGAACTCGTCATGAGCCTCGTGTCGTTCATCGGCCCGCGCCCCAACATCCTCGATCTCGAGGGCACGTCGAAAGAAAAGCGGCTCGAAGTTTATCAGCCCGTGCTGACCAACGAGGATCTGGAACGCATCCGCCAGATCGGCGAGGTGGCCGACAACAACTTCTCCTCGATCACGCTCGACATCACCTACGACGCGGCGCTCGGGCCGAAGGGCATGGCGACCGCCATCGACGTCGTCTGCGCCGAGGCCGAGGAGGCGGTGCGCTCCGGCGATTACAACATCGTCATTCTGTCCGATCGCGCGACGGGGCCAGACCGGGTGCCGATCCCGTCGCTGCTCGCCACGTCCGCGGTGCATCATCACCTGATCAAGCAGGGCCTGCGCACCTCCGTCGGTCTCGTCGTCGAGACGGGCGAAGCCCACGAGGTGCACCAGTTCTGCACCCTCGCCGGGTACGGCGCGGAAGCGATCAACCCGTATCTGGCCTTCGAGACGCTGGAGGCGATGCTGCCCGAACTCGGCGACGGGCTGACGTCGGAAGAGGTCAAGAAGCGCTACATCAAGTCCATCGGCAAGGCGATCCTCAAGGTGATGGCCAAGATGGGCATCTCCACGTACCAGTCCTATTGTGGCGCGCAGATCTTCGACGCCGTCGGTCTGAAGCAGCGCTTCGTCGACCGTTATTTCACCGGCACGCACACGCAGATCGAAGGCGTCGGCCTGCGCGAGATCGCGCGCGAGACCTGCGAGCGTCATGCACTTGCGTTCTCCAATGCCCCGGTGCTCGCCAACGCCCTCGAAGTCGGCGGCGAATATGCTTACCGCATCCGCGGCGAGGCCCACGTCTGGCGGCCGACCACGGTCGCCGACCTGCAGCACGCGGTGCGCGGCAACCTGCCCGACAAGTATCGCGCCTTCGCCAAGCAGGTGAACGATCAGTCCGAGCAGTTGATGACGCTGCGCG
>JBKBNR010000202.1:0-5652 GCA_046295315.1 Hyphomicrobiaceae bacterium | reverse complement strand
GCATTACTGCGCACGGCCAACCCTCGGCATGCCGAAACAGTCCTCGAAGCGGGCCTTCGCCACGCACTCAGTGGTAGGTATCGACGACGCGCAGGTGCGGGCGGCGCGGCTCGGGCCGGTCGAAGAAACCGAAGGTCAGAAGCCCCGCAAAATACCCACCGAGATGGGATTCCCACGCAATGCCGCCGCCGCCGTCGCCCGGCACACCCCAGCCGCCGGACGCGAGCACGTTGAGGACGACGAGAAATGCCGTCGCGGCCAGGATCCGCCGGTCGGCCAGCGCCACCCGCAGCGGCATCAGCGGGACCGTCCGCGGCGCCTCGCGCAAGCGGGCGATGCCGCCATGATCCATGGCCGAGAAGATGAACCGCATGGTGCCGCCCATCAGGCCGGCCACCGCGCCCGATGCGCCGATCATCGGAATCCGTTCGCCGAGATTGAGCGCCAGGAACGCCGCGACAGCGAGCAGACCGGTGAAGAGCGTGAAGGCGAGAAAGCGCATCGCCCCGACCCGCAGCGCGATAGCACCGCCGAAAGCCAGCAGCCACAGCCCGTTGAACGCAACGTGGGTGAGGTTGCCGTGCAGCATCATGTGCGTGATCGGCGAAGTCAGCATGGCAAGCGGCCCGCCGGGCAGTGAATCGGCATCTCCCGAATAGCGCGACGGGATGAATGCGCCCGAGATCACGAGCCAGTCGTCTAGGTCCGTCGGCAGCACCTGCCGTCCTAAATGAACCAAGGCGATCACGACCAGCAGTGCCACGACGACCGCCGGGACGTTGAACATCGGCTCTGAACTTCTCAAGGCAACCCCTCCGAGCGGTGATGCAGTGCTGCCTGTAGCCGTTGATGGCGCCGCCTGTAAACCGTGATCTCGGCCATCGGCAGCGATCCCAACTCGGCGACCGCTCCCGCTGCCTAACCACGCGCGACTGGCACGGAAGCTGCTTTTGCCCCTTGCACTGCGCCGCGTCCCGATTGGACTTGGCACCGCAGCACCTCACCGCCCGGACCGGGCTCGGATCGGGTTCCAGCATCGCGTACAGGTTGACACAAGAATGAAAGCAAAAGCCAGCCAAGCCCTCTACGCCTACTGGAACGAAGTCCGAAAGGGCCGCCTCGCCCCGCGCCGTTTCGAGATCGAGCCTTCACGGATCACGCCGGTGCTGCCCGAGACGTTCATCCTGGAGCGGCTGAGTTCGGAGACATATCGTTTCCGCCTGGCGGGCACCCGGGTTTGCGAACTGCTCGGCGGGGAACTTCGCGGCGCCAACTTCCTCGACGGGTGGTCGAATGAGGACGCCATCACCGTCGCACGCCAGCTGCAGGCCAGCGGACAGCAGGGCGGCGTCTTGCTGCTGACCTTCGAGACCGTCAACTTCGGCCAGGTGTCCGCTGCCTTCGAGTGCATCCTGCTGCCCCTCGTTCACACGCGCGACTACGCCGACCGCTTCGTCGGCGCCCTGTCGCGTCTGCCACCGGCCGAAATGGCGGCGCTCGAACGGGCGACCAGCCGCCGCCTCGTCTCCGCCGAGATGATCTGGCCGGATGGCAAGCCGCACGCCGTCATGGCGACCGCGAACCGGCAGGCGCCGTTTCTGCCGCACGTCCGCAATGCCCGTATCGTGCGCTCCGAGCGGCGCCAGTTCCGCGTCTACGAAGGTGGCCTCGGTAAACCCGCCAACGACAAGATCTGATACTCCTGCCGTCGGCTTGCGCCCTCGCGATCCGGTGGCGGTTCGTCGCGCGGGTGACGTGGCCGCGGCGCGCCGCCCGAGCCGCCGCACCGTACCGGCACACGCCGACGCCCCGGATGCCGCATGTCGCACGGCGACATCCGCCGCGCCGTCCGCTGTCTCAAAAAGATCCCCCCGATTAGGCGATCATTAAGAGGCATTCCCGCACTATCGCATGAGGGCCAACACATTTGGCGCCCGCGGGATGCCTGACCAGGGCTCCGCATTGTGGGCTCGTTGCTCGGCAGGATGCGTTGATGTCAACCCAGGCTTTGAACGTTCGCAAGCAAGATACTTCGCCTCTCCAGCGCACCTTGGAAGAGCGCCGTCGAAACAAACGGTATCCGCTGTCGCTGATCGGTCGTTTCATGCGCACCGACCGTCACGAATATCCCTGCCGCATGCTCGACATCGCGATCGGTGGCGCCGCCTTCTCGTCGCCCGTGCAGTTGGAGATGGGCGAGCAGATCATCGCCTACATCGACGAAATCGGCGGCCTCGAGGGCGTCGTCTCGCGCCTGTTCGAAGGCGGCTTCGCGCTGCACCTGAGAGCGACGCGGCACAAGCGCGAAAAGCTCGCCGCGCGCGTAACCTGGCTCATCAACCGCAACGAGATCGAGGGGCTCGAGGCACGCACGCACGATCGCGTCAGCCCGCCGCAGCAGCAGACGACGCTGCGCATCGCTGAGGGCGTTACCGTCAAATGCCAGATCATCGACGTGTCGCTGTCGGGCGCCTCGATCGCCACGGAAGCCCGCCCGCCGATCGGCGCCGAGATCATGATGGGCAAACTGCGCGCCCGCGTCATGCGCCATCACGAGCGCGGCATCGGCGTCCGCTTCATCGACATTCAAGAACACGACACCATCCGTCGCCACTTCGGCTGAGCCACACTGTGGCGGGGGCTCGACGATCCATCGGGCAAGGACGAGCCCTCGATGAAAAACGTGAATACCGCGGCGAAAATTTCAGGTTATTCTGGTCTCGTCAGCACGGGGTATGTGATGTTGCGTTGGTCTCTCACCGTCGTTCTCGCTGCGTATGCGGGGTTGTCGTCGCCGCTGCCCGCAGCTGCCAATCCGTCATCGAAGACAAAGTCTTATGTGACGCCGGCGTCGTCGTTCATGCGCATCTTCGGCTTGAGCCAGGCGCCCTACGGCTTCGTCCGTTTCTGTGAGGCGAGCCCGGAACATTGCGTCGCCAACAGCCAGGAAGATGCCCGCGTCGACGCGACGCCCGACCGGCTCGCCCAACTCGACGACGTCAACCGCTCCGTCAACCGGCAGATCAAGCCGATGACCGACCTCGAAATCTACGGGGTGACGGAATTCTGGACGATCCCGCGCACCGTCGGCGATTGCGAGGATTATGCTCTGTTGAAGCGAAAACTGCTGATGCAGCGCGGCTGGCCGTCGAGTGCGCTGCTGATGACCGTGGTGCGCGACGAAAAGGGTGAAGGCCATGCCGTGCTGACCGCACGCACGGCACAGGGCGACTTCGTGCTCGACAACAAATCCGATGCCGTCAAAATCTGGCACCAGACGCCGTATGATTTCGTCATGCGTCAGTCTTACCTGAACCCGAAAGTCTGGGTGGCGCTGGAGGCTGGCGACGCGGTGAGGCCGGCCGCTCTCGCAGGCGTCAACGCACGGCGCTGAGGGAGCCTCGTCCCACCGGCCGGCAGGCGGGCGAATTGCCGCAGCTGCCGGGCTTGCCGCGGCTACCGGGGTGCCAGGCTGGCGGCAAAACGCCGCCAGTTCTCGACGTAGCGCCCCGCGGCGGAGCTGAACCGGGCGACGTCCTCCTGCGTGAGTTCGCGCACGATCTTACCGGGCGAGCCGAGCACCATCGAATACGGCGGTATCACCTTCTTCTCCGGGATCAGCGTGTTGGCGCCGATCAAACACCCCTCGCCGATCACCGCGCCGTTGAGGATGATCGAGCCGATCCCGACGAGGCTGCGAGGGCCGATCGTGCAGCCGTGCAGCATCACCATGTGACCGATCGTGCAGTCGTTGGCGATGGCGAGCGGATAACCGGGATCGGTGTGCAGAACGCAGCCGTCCTGCACGTTCGAGCGGGCGCCGATGCGGATTTCCTCGTTGTCGCCACGGATCACGGTGCCGAACCAGACGCTCGCGTCCTCCTCCAGCACCACGTTACCGAGCACGACGGCGTTCGGCGCGATCCAGCAGCGCCCCGCCCCGGGCGTGCGAACGCCGACCCCGCCGAGCGAATAGACCGTCATGCGCCTTCGAGGTCCATTTCCAGGATCGCCATCTGCACCTGATATTCGACCTCGCCGTCTTCCTCGATGCGGTAGAGCGTGGCGATGAAATCATCCTTGATGAAGACTTCGGCCATGTCCTTCTTGCGCGGCTGCGCGCGCACCTCGAGTGTCGCGGCGCCGAGCGTTTTACGCAGGTAGCTCTGCAGGCGGGCCAGTTCGTCCTTGGTCACGAGATCGTCACTCCGCTCGATAGCCTCATCCCGCCGCATGACGCTGCGCGGAACGACGCTTCATGCGTCGCAGCCGCAGTCGGGTTCGAGGCTCTGATCCATGTTGCGCGCCGGTTCCGGGCAGCCGGCAGGGCCTACCACCTTGGCCGGGACACCCGCAACCGTCGTGTTGTGCGGGACGGGAGACAACACCACCGATCCGGCGGCGACGCGCGAGCAATTGCCGACCGTGATATTTCCGAGGATCTTGGCCCCCGCTCCAACCAGCACGTTGTTGCCGATCTTGGGGTGACGGTCGCCCACCTCCTTGCCCGAGCCGCCGAGCGTGACGGAGTGCAGGAAAGAGCAGTTGTCACCGATTACGGCCGTCTCGCCGACGACGAACCCTGTTGCGTGGTCCAGCATGATGCCGCGGCCGAAGCGCGCCGCGGGATGAATGTCCACGGCGAAGAACTGCGAGCCGAGGCTCTGCAGGAAGTAGGCGAAGTCGCGGTGCCCAAGGGTCCACAATTCGTGCGCGAACCGGTGCGTGGTCAGCGCGTGGAAGCCTTTGAAGAACAACAGCGGTTCGATGAAGCGCTGGCACGCGGGATCGCGATCGCGCACCGCCGCGAGGTCGGCGCGGATGCAGGCGCCGAGCTCTGGTCGCTTGTCCATGACCTGCAAAAACCGTTGCGAAATCAGGTGCACGTCGACGTCCGCATTGTCGAGGCGCCGCGCCAGGCGATGGCAGACCGCGTCTTCGAGACGGTCGTGGCTGAGCACGGTTGCAAAAATGAAGCTGCCAAGGGCGGGCTCGGCCTGCATCGCGGCTTCCGCCTCCGCCCGCACCGTGCTCCAGATCGGATCGTAGGTCTCGACATTCGGCTTGGCCACCGAATTCTGGGACGCCGCGTTCTTGTTCAACATGACGGATCTCCTTGCCCGCGTTGCCCGAGATAATCTTGTTACCCGCGTTACCCGCGGCGCTCCGGCAACGCCGCCTCAGGCGAAGCGTTCCGAAGATGGGTTGGCCCACACTTTATGCCAGTCGTTTACGGATGGCACGGAAAAGCAGTTCGGTGGCCTTCTTCCCCATGCTATGCCAAGGACACCGCAGCCGACCGTGCCCGGCCCGTCGCATGAAGGCCCGCCATCGCCATGCCATCGCGTTGCAACTGCGCCAAATCCTCCCGCGGCTCGACGCGCACCGTCGCGATGACGCTCGCCGCGGCTCTATCGGCGGCGTTCGCCGCTACCGGTGCGCATGCCGATGCGACCGTCCATGCCGCGTGTTTTGCCCCCGCAGACCTTGCCGCGCGACCAGGCGAGGAGGTGCCGCGGAAAGGCGACCGGCGCTTCGATCGCGCCGAGCCAGGCCGCGACCTGCACCCATTCGCCGCGGTGCCACGGCATCTGCGGGGCGCCATACGCTCGGTCAAACTGCCGACCGACAAAAAGCTGATCGCGTTGACGC